>JACPDC010000130.1 GCA_016184235.1 Deltaproteobacteria bacterium
GCGATCTTGGAAAAGAGCAGTTTCAGGTGATCATGCAGTTCGGTCATGGTTCCCACTGTGGAGCGGGAGGTCTTGACCGGGCGATTCTGGTCGATGGCGATGGTTGGAGGGATTCCCTCGATGCTCTCGACGTCGGGTTTGTCCATGCGGTCGAGAAACTGCCGGGCATAGGCGGAGAAGCTCTCGACGTAGCGTCTTTGGCCTTCGGCATAGAGGATGTCGAAGGCCAGGGTGGATTTTCCCGAGCCGCTGACCCCGGTGACCACGGTCAAGGCGTTCAAGGGAATCTCGATATCGAGGTTCTTGAGATTATTCTGGTTCGCGCCGCGGATGCGAATCCAATCCTGGCTCATGGGTTTGTTACTCGTTAATCGTTACTCGTGAATCGTTAAACGACACTGTCCCCATCTGCGTAACCAATACACCAATAACGAGTATACGAGTAACCGTCCTGTTCCGGGGCCGTTCACTGCAGGTGATACCTCTCAGCCAAAATCCGGCGGAAGCGGGAGCCGTAAATGAGGTCGAAGGTCTCCCCTTTATCCGGGAAAAGCTCCAACGCCCTCCTCCTGGCGCCGGCAACGAGTTTCTGCGCCTCGCTGAGGGTGAGATCCGCCTGCCACAGAAGGGCCACAGTAAAATCCATGATGCGCCTGAGCCTTCTCAGGCTAATTTCTTCCGCCAATAGTGCTTCTTTATCCGCCGGCATCGATCAACCTTTTATCATTACCATATGCCTTGGGTCAGTCAAGGTAGTCACAAGCCGTTTGTTAATCTGGCATCCTTTGATTGCCCTTGGTAAACTGACCCCGTGCTCATCTCCGAGATCTTCCATTCCATCCAGGGCGAGGGAGTGCTCTTGGGCGCCCCTTCGGTCTTCATCCGCACCTCCGGCTGCAACCTGCGCTGCGTCTGGTGCGACACGCCCTATACCTCCTGGAAGCCTCAAGGAAAAAACTGGAGCGTCAGACAGATTTTTACACAGGTCAAGCGCTACCCGACCTCGTATGTCGTCGTGACGGGCGGAGAGCCGCTGCTGGCGCCGGAAATCGAGGAGCTCACCGCCAGGCTGAAGAAACGGAGCTACCACATCACGATGGAGACCGCGGCGACCATCTTTAAGCCGATCGCATGCGACCTCGTGTCGATGAGCCCGAAGCTCTCCAACTCTACGCCGTGGAAACGGGAAGGAGGTCGGTTCGCGCGGATGCACGAGGAGCGCCGGCTCGAGTTTCCGGTCATCCAGCGGTTTGTGGACGGATACGATTACCAGCTCAAGTTTGTCGCGGACCAGGAAAAGGACTTCACCGAGATCGAGAGGGTGCTAAAAAGCCTCAAAAACGTCAATCGTGACCGCGTCCTCGTCATGGCCCAGGGACGGACCAAAAAAGAGCTTTCAGAGAAGGCGCGCTGGATCGTGGATCTCTGCAAAAAGCACGGCTTTCGCTATACCCCTCGCCTCCAGATCGAGCTCTACGGCAACCGGCGGGGGACGTAAGACAGATCAGGCCCATGGATTACAAGGGCAGGTTAAAATAAAATGTTGATCCTTTTCCTTCATCGCTCTCCACCCAAATTCTACCTCCGTGCGCCTCGACGATCATCTTGCAGATCACCAACCCCAAACCGGTCCCCTCGCGTTGGAAGGCCTTGCCATACCTGGTCTGGCGGTACTTCTGAAAGATCTCGCCAATCTCCTGGGCAGGTATCCCCACCCCGTTGTCCTTAACCCAGATCTTCGCTTCTACCCCACCTTCCACGCTGGCTCCTACCTCGATTTCTCCCCCTTGCGGCGTAAACTTGACCGCGTTGTTTATGAGATTCCCCAAGACCTGATCCAGACGACGCGAATCAGCGTGGAGCCGGGGAAATGCCGGCGCCACTTTGCTCCGAATAGCAATTCCCTTGTCTTGGGCCAGCACCAGATGCCCGTCGAGGCTATTTTCGATGACCATCTGCAAGTCGACCCGTTCTTTTTCCAGATTGAGGTGGCCAGCCTCGAGTTTGGAAAGATCGAGGAAATCATTGACCAGGTCCGCAAGCCTCCGGCCATGCGCCCCAATCTTAACCAGCCACTTTTTTTGCTCCGGTTTAACCGATCCCAACCGGCCGTCCTCCAGCATCCCCGCCACCCCTATGATCGTCCCCAGCGAGCCGCGCACGTCGTGCACGATCATCGCGCTGAAATCCGCCTGTATCTTGTTTGCCTTTTCCAATTCCGCGGATTTCTGTTGCACCTCCTCAAATAGCCCAGCGTTCTGCAGGGCTATGGCCGCCTGATCCGCGAACGTCTGCAGCAAAGCCACTTCGCTGTCTGAGTACGCCCGCCCTGTCCGGTCGGCGAGCCCGAGCGAGCCGATCATCTTTTCGCGCACGCGGAGCGGCACAGCGATCATGGAGCGGTTCCCGGACCGGAGCTGGTAATCACGCATCTGGTCAGAGAGGCGAATCCTGGGCTCGTTCAACACGTCAGCGGACCAGATCGGCCTGCTCTCGGCGACAGCCACGCTCGCGAGCCCGGTGCCGGTGGGCAAGACCTCTCCCCCGGAACTGAAGGAAAGGCCCTCGCCGGTCGATGCCAGCGTGCGCAGTGATCCATCGGGCTGGAGGAGCCTCAACGTGGAGGCCCTCACGCCGAAGAGCTTTAGAACGCTCGTCGCAATCCGCTCTCCGACGGCCGTCATATCCAGGCTCTCTGTAAGGGACTGCGCCACTCGCGCCAGCTCCTCCGCTTCGCGCCTGCGGCGCTCGGTCTCTTCATAGAGTCTGGCATTGTTAATCGCTACCGCCGCCTCTCCTGCCAGCGCGGAAAGAAACTCAATCTCCTCCTTGATAAATTCATGCTTCTGCTTCGTATAGAAGGAAAGCACCCCTAAGGCCTCACCCTTGACCATCAAGGGGACCCCCAGATAGGAGACCAACCTTTGCTTGCGGTAGAACTCAAGGTCCCGCACGCGCGCGTCTGTTCGACAATCATTAACGATCATGGGTACCCTGGTCTCAAACACGACGTTAGCGAGGCCGCGACCCGCCTTCCACTTCTCTGTTTTCCATTCCCTCTCGTCAAGATTCCGGCAGGCTACCGGCTCCAGGAGCCCGCTCTCCTTGTTGAATAATCTGACGGTAGCCGCAGGATAGGGCAGAGAGAGGTCGATTTTTTCCAGCAGCAGATCCAAGACGGTGCGAAGGTCCAGGGTCGAGGTAATGGCCGTGTTGATTTCCTGCAGGGCGCGGATATGTTGCAGATTGCGCTGGCTCTCCTCGAGGAGCCAGGCTTTTTGTACGGCGAGTCCCATCTGATCGCCCACGGCCTCCAGCAGGCGGATCTCCTCGGGCTGGAACTTCCTCGGCGCGCGGCTGCCGACTTCAATCACCCCCAGCGCCTCTTCTTGCGTAGAGATGGGTATGATGATGGCTGAGCGGACCCCTTCTCTTTTTAGCGTCCGCATCCCCCCGGAGCCCGGGACATCTTCCACTACCAGGCTATTCCTGGAGGCAAGCACTTGGGAAATTAGCCCTCCCCCTCCCGGATAGCTCCCCTGCCCCCGGGCGCGATGCAAGTAGATATTTTCGGGGTTCTGATAGCCGCGGTAGGCCCCAAGGAGAATACCCCCGCCAGGGCCGAAAAGGCGGATATTGCCCATATCCAGGGAGATTGCCGACAGGGCTTGATCGAGGACCTTTTCTAATACGGGCTTCAGCTCCGGAGCGCTCAAAACTCTCTGGCCGATATCGTGGAGGATTTCCAGCTCCTGGTAACGGGCCTGCAGCTTTTCCTGCCCCCGCTTTATCTCAACGTCGCGTCCCTGCAGAGCCTCGGCCATCTGGTTGACAGACTGCGCCAACATGCCCAGCTCGTCATTTCTCTTTACCGCCAACCGGGTGTCCAGTTTCCCTTCCCCGATCTCGGTAGCGGCCTGGGCGATGGACCAGATGGGACGGCTGAAGGTCGTGGAGAGAAAATCCGCCAGCAGCGCGCCGATGCCGAGACAAATCAGAGTGATATAGAGGCTCATCCTGGTCGTTTCACCGATCATTTGATCCACCGAGCGGAGCGAAAAGCCGACATGCAGATGCCCGATGTAGTCTCCGTCTGGTGTGCGCACCGGCCCGCCGACCTTGAGGAGCTTTCCTTCCGCCCGGGAAATCCAACTCCTTGAAGCCTGGGCCTCCCGGCTGAAGTCGTCGGTCAACTGCTGGTCTTTCAGGGGGTTTTCCTTGGTGCCGTCCGCCAGCACTGCGCCTTTCAGATCCGTGACATAGATATAGCTGACATCGGGATTTGTCCGGGCGCTTTCCAAGTGCTGGCGCAGGAGACGAAGATCGCCCACGTAGAGATCGTTGACAATAGCCCCGGAGATCACCGCCGTGATCTGCCGGGCATCTTTCTCAAACGTGGCAAGGATTCGCTGCCTTCCCTGATAGACGGAATAAAAGAAGATCCCTCCGCCGACCAGCAGAATCGCGCAAAAGGCAAAAGCGACTAATTTGAAACGGATGTTAAATGTCATTGAATGAAAAAACCCGTCCGCCATGGGTTTTGGCGGCACATTATACTCTCAAGGGCGGTCAGAAAAAACAGTCTATCGGGTTCAGTGGCGCGGGCAGTGTTAACTCACGTGGCTCCAGGCGTGATACGAGCTGCGAACGAGAGGGCCGGACTCCACGTGGCGGAAGCCGAGCTTGTCGGCCTCCAGCTTTAGTGCTTGAAACTCCCCGGGGGTGACGTAGCGGTCCACGGGAAGCTGGTCCAGCGAGGGCTGGAGATACTGGCCGATGGTGACGATATCGCAGTCGTGGCTG
>JACPDC010000131.1 GCA_016184235.1 Deltaproteobacteria bacterium
CGGCGCGCTGATCAACGCGGAGATCCCGAGCAGTCCGCTGGCCGCTTCGGTGCTCCACCCTCGGTCCACGAGCAGAATCACGAAGTGAACCGATACCCCTTCTGTCACCATATGACGGAGCCCCATGGCAATGGAAAGCATCCAAAAAGAGGTGGTTCTCATCGCCTCCGACAGAGTAAACTGGGACTCCGACGCGCCGTGCGGTTGGGAAACAGCGCGCGCCTTCGATCCTGGAGCTTCTTCAGCCGCAGTGGTGTGATCCCTGTAGACCCGGGCGATCAGCGAGGCCAGCGGCAGGCCGATGCAGAGCAGAATGAATGCCGAAGCGACGGCCGCCGTGCGCCAGCCCCACAGGCCGATCATCCATCCTACCAGCGGCACCAGCGGACCGGACAACCCAGGACCCATGCGGTAGATCCCGAAGGCCAGGCTTCTGCGCGCGCGAAACACATGCGCTATAGCCACGCTGATCGGCATGTTGTAGCCCAGGCTGGAGCCCATGACGATCCCCAGAACGATGACGGCGTAGAGCATGGGCAGCGAATTCACCTGGCTCAAGCAGAGAAACCCCAGGGTGCCGACGCCGATGCCGATGAACATCATCTTCGGCGGGCCGAGCCTGTCCGTGGCGTAGCCTTCCAGCGGGCCGAAAAGGCCGGACTCCACTCTGGCGAGCGAAAAGGCCCCCGAGATGGCGGTTCGGCTCCAGCCGAACTCCCGCTCGAAGGAGGGAAAGTAGGCGCTCATGCCGAAGTAGGAGAGGCCGGTGTTGACGGCGTGAGCCAGGCACCCGGCGATGACAAGCCACCACTGATTCATAAGGGGTCGCTCGGGGACTTGGTTCGCTCCCCGAAAGCAATAGTGCAGTGGTTAATCCGAACCTCCACGTCCGATGCTTTCGGGTCGCTCGCCAAGCCCCCTCGCTTTACGGGGCGACCGAGGGGAGCGCGAATGAGGCTGCGGACGTCCGACTGGAAAGCTTCAGTTTAAGCAGAGGTCTATCGGCCGCAGCCGAGAGCGCGTTCCCCGAGGGAGCTATTGCATCGATCTTGAGAGACGCCTTCGGTGGGAAGCGCGCCTCCGAGCCGATGTTGGCTCTTGCGTAAATAGGCTTTTTCAGCGGCCTCAATCCAGCCACATGAGCTTCGCCGGATTATCCTTGAGCATCACCTTGATCTGCGGCGGCGTTATGCCGAAGCCGAGCAACGCCCGGATAAAGACGCGCATGCCGTCTATGGTATCCATGTGCAGCACCTGGCCGAAGTCGCTGCCGATGATGCAGCGCTCGGGGCCGATCGCCTTGATTGTGCGGATCGTCTCCATCGGGTCGGCCACGGGCTGGTACAGGCTGGGAATCATCGGCTGGCAATAGGTGCCCACGTAGACGCCCAGGTCCGCGAGCTCCTTCATCTCGTCGATCAAGAGCTTGTTGAGCTCCAGCAGCGGGTGGTCCAGAGTGGCGCGCACGCCGAGCTGCTTGGCCTTTTTCGCCAGCGGCAAGAGCTCCTTAAAGTCCGTATGGCCGAAGCCGACCCCGACCTTTTTCTCCGCCGCCATTTTCAGGATCTCCGCCACCTCGGGCAGCACCTCGCCGTTCTCCGCGACCAGCCGCACGCCGCCTTTCTCGGGCTGTCCCGCGCCGCGCCAGAATCCCAGCGATGTGAAGGTGGGGAACCAGATCATTTTAAAATTCGGATACTGGAGCGCCACGCGGATATACTCCGGCCGCATCCCGTGACAGGTGCCCGCCCCGCCGTAGATCGCCACCCGGTGCTGCAGCTCCCCCTTCTCGACCAGATAGTCGATATGCCGCTGCGCCAGATAGGCCGCGTTGCAGCTGATGTTCCAGTGGTCCTTGAAGGCGAGCGCGCGCATGCCGGCCTTGGAGGCCTCGATGGCGATGCCTATCATATCCTGCGAGCGCTGGACAAAATCGGGATAGGCATGGATGTGGCAATCGATCGCCCCTTGAAGCAGCTCGTTCTCGATCCCCGGATAGATCTTGAGCATCTCCGGGTTGTCTTTGAGCATCTGGTAAAAATAGTCCTTGGCGTTGAGCTGGCGCACCCGCTCCACGCTCAGCGTCCGTCCCACCATCAATGAGGCCGCCGCCTCGGCGTCCGCAGCAAAATCACACATGTCCCCTCCTAACGTCGGAAAGTCAAAAGTAAAAAGTTAAAAGTAAAAACCGCATGTAGCTTTTTACCATCCTTTCCAATTTTTGACTTTTGCCTTTTTACTTTTTACTTGTTTTTTCCCCATGCCTGCAAAAACTTGCGGGCGTCTTCCACGACCGGCTCCGTGACCGGCACGTAGGGGATCACCAGGCGGGTCGCGCCGGCCTCGACAAAGGGCAACAGCTTCTCCTTGATCTCTTGGATCGATGTCCCGGGCACCACCGGCAGCCTGTCCATGTAGTCATCGGTCAAGGCCGCCATCGCTGCCTTGAAGCCGCCTTTTTGGAAGGCGCCCTGAATCGCGCTCACCTCCGCCTCGAATCCCAGCCCTTTGAGCATATCGCTGTAGTGATCGGCAAGATTATAGAAGGTCAGCACCTGGCGAAGCTTCGAGCGCGCGAGAGTCCGGTCCGGATTGAGCGACACGCGGGACTTGGCGATGATCTCGATCTTCGCCGGGTCGCGGCCCGCCTCTTTGGCGCCCTCGCGCACCCGCGCGGCGATCTCCTTGACCTTGGCCGGCGTGGCCATATTGATGAAGACGCCGTCGGCGATCTTGCCCACGAGCTTGGTCATCTGCGGCCCCAGCCCCGCCATATAGATAGGAAAGACAGGATGGCTCGGCTTCCAGGAGAGCTGGAAGCGCTTGCCGGTCTGGTAGATCTCCCCTTCGTATTCCACCCGCTCGCCGGCCGCCACCTTGCGCACGATCTCGACATACTCGCGGGCGCGTTTGAGCGGCCGGTCGAAAACGCCGCCGTGCCAGCCGGCGATGCTCTTGTTGGCCACGCCCAGCCCCAAGAGCAGGCGGCCGCCGGAAAGATCCTGCAGCGTCGCCGACTGGATGCCCAGCGTCACGGGACTCCTGCCGTATATATGGTAGATGGCGGTTCCAAGCTTGATCGTTTTGGTCCGGCTGGCGGCGGCAGAGATCAGCACCAGGGGATCGGTGCTGTTCGACTCCCCTTTCCAGAACGCGCCGAAACCCGCCTTCTCGGCCAGCTCCACCAGATCGATAACCCCGGCAGCCGGGTAATGCGCCGCCGAATTTATCTCAATGTCGTAGATCATGTGATTTTCCCTTCAACCAGTCTTTACTATACCTCGCTCTTCCATCGCTTTGATATCAGCTTGACTGTACCCAAGTTCAGTCAGAATCGCCGCCGTCTGTTCGCCGAGCAGAGGCGGCGGCTTTCCTTTTTTCTTGGAGAGACCGGTAAAGCTCACTCCCGAGCCGACAAATTTGAGCCTTCCCGCCTTCGGATGGTCGATCTCCTCGACCAGACCGAGATGCTCGACCTGCTTGTCCGCCAGGACCTCGGCGACGTTGTAAAGCGGAGCCGCCGGCACGTCGTTCTGTTCCAGGCGCTTGAGCCATTCATTTCTCGTCCGGACGGCAAAGGTCGGCTCCAGCTCTTTTTCCAGCTCCGCGTAGTGCTTGCGCCGGCCCTCTCTGGTCTTGAACCGCTCGTCCGCCGCCAGATCCATCCGGCCCGTCGCTTTCAAGAAGGCGCTCCAGAATTTCTCCGGCACCGAGCAATGAATAACCAACGGTAACCTGTCCTTCGCCAAAAACGCAAACGCGTGCGCGTTCTTGACCCGGGCGAGCCGGTCGGGAATCTGCCCTGTTCTGAGATAGCCCGCGGCAGTCTCCCCGATGAACGAAAGCGTGGCCCGGAGCAGGGAGGTCTCCACCCTGCACCCTTCTCCCGCCTTCTGCCGCGCGAAGAGAGCGCCGAGGATGCCGTAGCCCGCCGAGATGCCCGTGGTGTAATCCGAGAGCGCAATGCCCATCACCTTCGGCTGGTTCACGTCCGTCAGCACGCTCAAGAGCCCGCTCATCGCCTGCCCCAGTGTGTCGAAGCCCGGCTTATCCGCGTAAGGGCCGCTCTGCCCGAAGGCCGAGATCGAACAGTAAACCAGCCGGCGATTCAAAGAGCGCAGTGCCTCGTAGCCCAGGCCAAGGCGCCCGGCTGTGCCGGGGCGAAAGTTCTCTACGAAGACATCCGCTTTCTTCACCAGCTCGAGGCAGGCCTTCTTTCCCTCCGCCGCCTTGAGATCGAGCGCCAGGCTCTCTTTATTGCGGTTCAGGTGGGCAAAGTTCGGGCTGAAGCAGGGATCGGGCGCGAAATAACGATACGGATCTCCGTCCGGAGGCGCTTCGATCTTGATCACACGCGCCCCCAGGTCCGCCAGCAGCGCCGTCGCGTAAGGGCCGGTCACGAACGTCGAGCACTCGATGACGGTAATGTCCGAAAGGGCGCTGGTGACCATCGTCCTCGTACTTTTTCATGGTTGCTCTCCCGAAGTCAAACAAGCGCCAGACCGCGGCCTTAATCTTCTTGACTTGAGGGTAGACAAGGTGATAGGCGCTCTAGGCGGTTCAACGAAAACCAGGGAGGGACCCATATGTTTGCCCGAATAAGGCATGTGGCGGTCTACACGGAGAACTACCAGAGGACATGCCGCTTTTATCAGAGCATCTTCGGCATGAAAAAGATCACGACGGGCATGACCGACGAGAAAGGCGATTACGATCCCAACCGCGGCCAT
>JACPDC010000192.1 GCA_016184235.1 Deltaproteobacteria bacterium
GTCGATATGGTCGATCAAGCGGGCATTCGCTGCTATACCGGGCCGAGCTACAAAAACGTCAATTTCTATCATGACCGCGAGGGGCGTTTGGAATACGACTGGGACGACGAGCGGGGAAGCGAGGGACTAAAAAAGGCGGTCGCCTTTGCCAGCAAATTCAACGGCGCCTGCAAGGGCCGGATGGGGACGATGCTGTTTCCGGGCCATGTGGACTCCTGCACTCCCGATCTTCTCAAAGAGACGAGGAAGGCCGGCAAAGAGTTGGGCGTGCGCGTCCAGGTCCACGCGACCATCAACCTTTTCGAATTCCACACGGTGATGAGGCGCGACCGCTGCACGCCCATTGAGCTGCTGCACAAAATCGGCTTCCTCGATCCGCAGGTCTCCCTCTCCCACTGTATTTTCATCAGCGGCCATAGCTGGCTCGCCTATCCCTACGGCGACGATCTCAAGATTATCGCCGACTCCGGCGCCTCGGTCGCGCACAGCCCGCTCAAGTATCTGAAGCTCGGCATAACCATGGAATCGTTCGACCGCTACTTGAAGGCGGGTGTCAACATGGGCATCGGCACGGACACCTTTCCCAAGGACATTATCTCGGACATGCGCTACGCCGCGCTCTGCTCCCGCGTCGCCGAGAGGAGCTTCGTCGCCGGCCAGCCGCGCGACGCCTTCAACGCGGCGACTCTCGGCGGCGCGAAGATGGCCGGAAGAGAAGATTTGGGCAGGCTCCAAAAGGGCGCCAAGGCCGACATCGCAATCGTCAATCTGAAGGATATCGCCTTCGGCGCCGTGCGCGATCCGATCAAATCTCTGGTGGAAACCGCCGTGAGCCGGGATGTGCGCACGGTGATCGTTGACGGAGAGATATTGGTTGATAACGGCAAATATCTCCGGCTCGACGAGGACGAGCTGCTCGACAAAGTCCAAGCCAAGGGCGAGGAGGTCTGGGCGAGCGTGCCCAAGTGGCACTGGACAGGAAAGAGCGTGGACGAGGTCCTGCCGCCGGCGTTTAAGATGAGTTAAAAGGAAAAATCTCGTGCTGATCCTACGACCGGAAGAGGCTGAAGGTCTTGTCACCATGGCTGAGGCGGTGGACGCGGTGGAACAGGCCTTCGCCGACTGGGGCAGGCATCTGGAGATCAACCTTACCCGCCGCCGTCTGCATACCGGCAATTCCCGCTTGAACACCATGCCGGCGGCGTTACCGTCCCGCGACAAGATCGGTTTGCGCATTCAAACTGAGATCCTCGCAGTGAGCGGCGGGGTGCAGACTTATCCCTCGCGAAGCCCCCTGGTGGATGTCATCTTCGACGCCCGCACCGCGGCGCCGCTGGCCATGATTCTCTCTTCGACCCAACGAGGCAAAACCGCGGACGGCATTCCGCTGCGGACATCGGATTTCATGACAGCGACTATCAGCGCGGTCGGCACGAAATGGATGAGCCGCGGCGACTCCACGGACCTCGTGCTTTTAGGATCGGGAAAGCAGGCGCGTAATCATCTCATTGCCATGAAGGCAGTCCGCAATCTCAAACGAGTGCTAGTTTTCAGCCCTACTCGCGCAAACCGAGAACGATTTGCGGAGGAAATGGCCGGCGCTCTCTGTCTGGATGTCTCTCCCACGGACAACTGCCAGAAGGCTATCGAACAAGCCGATATTGTCCTGGCCGCGACCAACACCAATGTGCCAGTCTTCAGCGGCGCATGGCTGCGCGAAGGCGTCCATGTAACCTCTATCGTCGGCAGCAATGCCGGCATGGTGCACGCGGGCGTGATCGCGCAGAAGCGGCGGGAACTGGACGATGACACGCTGGCGCGCGCCGCCGTCATCGGAATCGCCTCGCGCGCCCTGGCCGAGCAGGACCAGCAGGGCGATATTTACGAGCAGGTCGGGTCCGGCCTGATATCCTGGGACAAAGTCGTAGAGCTTAAGGAAATCGTCGCCGGGCGGGCGAACGGACGCCGAACCGCCACTGAGATCACGGTGTTCAAGAACAACGGCGGGCAAGGCATTGCAGAGCTGGCGATTGCCGACCTGATTCTCTCGCGGGCGCGGTAAAGAAAGCTGGGCGTCGAAATAACCTGGGGCGAAGGTTATTAGCAAGGACGGTTCACGTCATTTCCGCCCTATCGAGGCCGGACAGTATCCGACAAGGTAGTGTTATGTAAACTCGACAGCGGATTGCAGACAAGACCTGATATTCGACCTTAACTGGGGTAAAAATGGAGTGATGCCGTGGACCTATCGAAGTACATCGTCAAGGCGCGGCCCGGTGTTCTCGGCGGCCGGCACGAAGAGAGACGACCTTTGCGCCAACTAGGTGCCTTGCCGGTCAAGCGCCATGTTTTCATCAACCGCGACTCCCATCCTGACGCTAACATTTATGTCGCCATCCATGAAGCGAAGGATTTGCCAGAGGAGGTTCCGGACTACCAAGTCCCGCATTGTCATAACACCGATGAGTTCTATTTTTTCATTGGCAACAATCCCGTTCTTAGCGGTTTGGAAGGCCAAATCATCTTCGAAGGGAGAGTGCACAAGATCGTTTCGCCGGCGACTGTCTATATTCCTCAAGGCACGGTGCACGAATACAAAGTGACCCGCGGATCGGGGACGGTGACGGTGCTGTTTCGCAGCCGCGGCTATACGCACGAGGAGCGCCCGTTCGATGTCGCCAAAGGGGAGCGCGAGTTCGACAAGTACGCGGGGTATATTTTCGCTTCGGAGGTCCGCCCGACGACGGAAATTATGTTTCATACGGAGGCTGCGCCCGGGTTGCGTCACGTGTTTGTCGACGGCAAGCTGAAACCCGAAGCGGGCTTTTACACCGTGGTCCGTAGCGTGGCTGGCGTGCGGCCAACCCAGGCTCAGTATGTCGACATGCACACCCATAACTGCGACACGCAGCATATCGCCGTCGGCAACGGTCCGGAGCTGACCGGGCTCAAAATTGAGTTCCAGATTAGAGAGGAGAAAGCTGTCGTCGAGAGCCCCGTAGGCGTGCATATTCCAGCGGGAACGCCGCACTCGCAACGCATCATCGAGGGCTCGGGGCACTTCTTCAATTTCGTTCCCAAGAGCAATTATAATAATGGGTTGGTCTAAGGAACGCGAAGAGGAGAGCTCCGATAAAAAGAACTTGCCTTCTGGCGACCATCGCCGTTAATCGCGTAATCGGGTCAGGTTGACCTATAACTACTACAGCATTCTACATGGGCCTTATGCCAAATTGGGTCGGTTTCTGGCACAAAGTCTTTGCTGCAGGATTGCTTAGCTTTTTCCTTCTCGTCCAGGCTCTTTTGGCGGTAGATGAGGCATTGCCTAATTTCTTACGGCCGTGTGCGCCAACGTCGGACGGATCATCCTGATTTCGTTCCCTCACGTGGAAGGCCCGATCGTGCTCCGGCTCGGCATGGTGTACGGACGGGGCATCCTCATGGTGGACGCGGCTCGATGGTTGGCAGAGAGGCGTCTACTGGGAATTTGGCGCGAGCCAACCTGGTTTCAACTCATTTCGACTGTGGACTATCTCCGCGCCACGGAGGCCGCTATTCTCAAACCCGGCATACGGGGAATCTACCACGTCGGGGACGAGAAGCCGGTGACGCTGCAGCACTTCCTGGATGAAGCGTGTCGTGTATGGGATTGTCCCAGCCCGATCCGGCTGCCGTTGTGGACCATTTACGCCGCCGCTAGCCTTTGCGAGCTGTTTGCAGCCATTGCGAGCAGACCCTCTCCTCTAACGCGAGACTTTATTACCATCGGCCGGGCCTCGCACTGGGGCGACACTAAACGGGCGCGGGAAGAACTTATTCCTCGGCTTACGTACGCGACGCTTGAAGACGGTTTGTCTACGCTCTGATATTGAATTCGCGCGCGTGGAAAGCAACCCTAAATCTTCGGCCAGAAGAGGTTTAGAAACTCGACGCCGCCGGGACGCGGCGTGCGGTAATGGATGAGAAGATTGCCGGAGCGGTAGAGATAGCTCGGCGAAGAAGGGTCGTAGTAGCTCGGCACTCGTCTAGGCAGGTCCGGAGCCTGCGCGATGGCGGCAATCGCTTTTTCGACGTTTTCCAGGTCACGAGCACTTGCTGATTTTTCAAACGCGGCCATGTCTTCAAGGAATTGCCGGCTGAGGATGTAATCAGCCACGCAGGAGGCCTTTCTTACGAGCGGCGGCGAGGATTTTACCCACGTTGGGTGTTCCTGAAAACTTTAGCGTTCTACCTGCCTTTACATCATCCAAGGCCGAACGCATGGCCCGCAACGCTTCTGGGTCTTGCCAGAGGCGAGCTACCGCCCTGAGCGTCTCCAGCTCCTCAAAGTTGACAATCACGGCTTTAGGCACGCCTCGCTTCGTAATGACGACCTGGTCGCCATCCTCAACTTCGTCAACCAGGCTTAAGAACTTCTGCCTTGCCTCGCTCGTGGTCAGGTAGCGGTTCATAGGTCACCTCCCTAACAAGGAAGTGTACAAAGAAATGTTAGTCCTTGCAAGCCGGGAAGAACGTCGATGAGGTGATGCCGCCGGCGTTTAGGAGGAAGTGAGTGATTGGAAGCTTCTTAGAAGAGCACAAGGATTCTGTAGGCGAGCCACCGGGAGCTCTTCCGCAAAATATGAAAGGGGCCCCGGGACGGCTCCCCTTTATCGCGCCCGGCTGTTGGACGGGGCCGGATTTCCTTGTAGTAGGTCCACTTTTCGCCCGCGCGGGGCAGACGTGTATAACCGCATCTCTCGTAAAGCCTTATAGCAGTCGAATTGCCTTTATAGACGGCCAGCTCGATTCGAGAGAATCCCTTCTGGGAAACCTCCTCGTCAAGCTTTTCCAGCAAGCCTTTTCCTATCCCTGAATTGCGATAATCCCTCCTGACGGCAATAAAATTCAACCAAACCACCCCTGGTGCCTTGCCGGGCTGGTAGCTGTAAAACCCCACGAGATCCTTACCTGCAAAGCACAGGCGAGTGTTTTCTTTCGAGTTTCGCAACACAAAGGAAAGTTCATTTAAAGAAAGAAAGGGAAAGGCCTCTTGGAACAGCGTTGCCAGTCGTCTCCAGTGGAAATACCCGCACCCTGAAAAAATCAGGGAGCCTTCACGTCTCTCACCGTTCTGTCCGAGAGCCATGGATCGAGTGATAGAAAGCATCTTTCTAAGGCACGGCTACTAGAAAAATTGACCCCGGCAGTTCATCAGGCAGTACCAAAGGAAGCATGGCCCACCGCCGGAACTCTCATCTCCATTGCACCAGGGACTGGGAGCAGCTCACCAACGTCGGTATCCAAACCGTTCCCGTGGGCACGGATCGGAAGGGAAACGCTAAATGTCGACCCTTTCCCCACGTGGCTCTCAACCTCAAGCCTGCCTCCGAGGAGATCCACTAGATTTTTGCTTACGGTCAGGCCCAGACCTGTCCCTCCATATCGCCTAGACGTGGAGCCATCCAGTTGACGAAACTTGTCAAATATTAAGGAAATTTGATCCTTCGGAATGCCGATTCCGGTGTCGGAGACTATAAAGGCGATTTCGTCCTGACGCCCTTTTCTTACGGACAGCCTGACCTCTCCCTGGTCGGTAAACTTAATGGCGTTGCCAAGCAAGTTCATCAGGACTCTCTTCAACTTTTCCCAATCGGTGCTAAACGGAGGAACGTTCCTGTCCATCTCGTATTTGACTTTGTACGGCTTAGAGACCTCCAGACGGCAAACCTCCTGGCGGAGATCCTCGATGAACCCTCCCACCTCGCGCGACCTCATAAGAAGCGTGGCGTCCCCCTTCTCCAATTTCGAGTAATCCAAAATCTGCTCCACCAGGTCCAGTAGCCCCCGGGCATTCTTTATCATTCCCGCCACGGTGTTTCTCTGGCGCTCCGTCAGCGGGCCAAGGACCTCCTCCATCATAAGATCCCCATACCCGACGATGACAGCAATAGGGGTCCTTAGTTCGTGGGTTGTATTCCCCAGAAACTCCGACTTTAGCCGGTTCGCCTCCGCCAGTTGCTCGGCGATGACCTGCCGCCTTTTGGCCTCCGCCCGGAGCGCTTCATATTTCTTGGCGTTGCTTAAGGCTATAGCCGTAGCAAAGGCCACAATCTGACAGAATTGAATCTCTCTTGAGCTTAAAATCCGGTCCTTTTGGTCAAAACTCAAAACTGTAACCCCGTAGATCTCACCCCGAAAGGTTATCGGGACTGCCGCGGACATAGGAAAAGACTTTCCCTTACCGTCTGCTCCATCCTGATCGCGAAAAAAGCTGGAAGAGACCTCTTGCTGAATTACCGGGCTTTTCTTCGCGATACACTCCTGCACGATGGGGTATTGCCGCAAATCCACTTCCGTGGGGCTGGAAGCTTCTTTCTCCTCTCCCCTGAACAGGATACCGCGAGACGAATCTCCGGTCTCATTCACCATGAAGAGATACAGCTTGGAGGGATGAATCAGATTGTTGATTTTGTCCCTAACGGTGCCGAGAACCTGCTTGTAGTCCAGAGACGAGGGGAGGGCTTGGGAAAGGCTCTGAATCATAGCCATGTCTTGAGCTTCTTGTTCGGCCCGCTCTTTGAGAGCCTTCTCCACGCGCGCGACCTGCACGAAGTAGCCGTAAAAAAGCGACATTACAAACAGGAAAGGAATACGCAAGTAGATACTCGGGTCATGGATCTCGCCGCTCTTAAAGAGCAAATAGCCGTAAAGCAGAGTAGCCAAGACTCCGATGACTAGAAGACCGCGAAAGTCCTGCCATATAGTGCAGAGGATAACGATGACAAAGTACGCCAAATAAAAATCCGTCTCGATCCCGCCGCTGATGACCAGTGCGGCCGTGACAAAGAGAGTGTCGAATATGACCAACGGAGAATAGAAGCGGCTGGATTCGAATAAGCTTGCTTTAACAAAGTAAAGGGCGACCGTGCTCAAAATATAGAACATTATAAATCCGTGCACGTAGGAAAGGGCCAACCAGGTTGCCTGAGAAGAAACCAGCAGATAGGAACAGATGATCACCAGCAGCCATCTCAGCCTGATAACGGTTACCTTCTTTGGCACGTCAAAGATTCCCGCCATCCATGACAAGACTATCGGTTGACTATTCACCATGATCTCCTCCTCGTTCGTCAGGGGGCGGCCCAATAAACGCGGATGGGCTTAACCCTGATTCGTTGTGGGGTGTGAAATAAGTCCGTGGAGTTTCGCTTGTAGCTCTTCGAAAGTGTAAGGTTTCATGACGTAATCGTCACAGCCCGCCTCAATGCAACCCCTGAGATCCGATTCCCTGAAAAGGGCTGTTGTCGCCAATATGGGTATGGCTTGCGTCTCGGAGCTGGAACGCAGAGCGCGGGCGGCCTCCCGCTCACCCACTCCAGGCAGCATGGCGTCGATAAGAATCATTTCAGGTTTCTCCTGCTGTGCCTTCGCCACACCCGCCTGGGCATCGCTGGCCGCAACAGCTGAAAAACCCATCAATTCTAGCTGCCAGACGAGGAGCTCCCGTACATCCGGATGATCCGCTACGACAAGAATTTTTTTCATTCGGCAGCTCCTCTGAGGACGGGCCAGCCGTTGCCGCTTTTCCCCGCTATCTCGGGGCCATCTTAAGTGACAGGACAAGGGGGGACAACTAGGTGAATCCCGGAAGTGGCCGGAAAAAACTACTTAACTCATGTAGGGGAAATACCTGAACGGCGGCAGGGGGGTGTTTTCATGGCGAGCCGGCTTGTTCCGCCAACTTTTCAAGCCCTTTTGTCAGCCTCCGAATCTCATCAAAGCCCTTCTGCCAAAACGCCGGGTCGTGGAAATCGACGCCCAGCGGCTTGAGCAGCGACTCGGGGCTATCGGAGCCCCCGGCCTCCAGCAGGGCAAGATATTTGGGCACAAAACTCTTTCCCTGCTCCCGATACATCCGGTAAAGGGCAAGCACCAACAACTGGCCGAAGACGTAGCTGTAGCAGTAAAAGCGGCTGTGAATGAAGTGGGGAATATAGGACCAGCCCCAACGGTATCCGTCGGGCATCTCCACCGCGTCGCCGTAGTACTTCCCGTTGGCCTCGAGCCAGAGCTCTCCGATCGCCTGCGGGGTCAGCCGCGCAGCCTGGCGCCTGGAAAAAACCGCCTGCTCGAAGCGGGTCAGGACATTCTGGCGATAGACCGTGGCGAAGGCGTCTTCGATCTTCCCGGCGATCAGGGCGAGCTGGACTTGAGGATCGGCCTGACGCTCCACCAGATGATCGAACACCACCATCTCGCCGAAGACGGACGCGGTCTCGGCGGTCGTGAGCGGCGTATCGTAGTTTAAAAAGCTCTGCTTGCGGCTGAGACAGCCGTGCAGGCCGTGGCCGAGCTCATGCGCCACGGTCATGACGTCTCTCAGGTTGTCGGTGTAGTTGCAGAGGATATACGGGTGAAGCCGTGGAGAGGGGGAGGCGCAGAAGGCGCCGCCCCGCTTGCCCTTACGGATCTCCGCGTCGATCCAGCGCTTGTCGAAGAACTCGGCCGCGATCTCCTGAAAGCGCGGGGCAAAGGCCCCGAAGGCCTGCAGGATCACCTGCCGGGCCTGGGCGAAGGAGAAAGGGGTCAGCTCTCTCCCTAAAGGCGCGTACTGATCGTAGAGGGCGAGGCGGGGCAGCTTGAGCAGCTTTGCTTTGAGGCGGAAATAGTCATGGGCAATACCGTAATTCGCTTCTGTCACCTCCATCATCCGGTTCACCGCCTGGGCGTCGATCTCGTTGGCAAGATGGCGCTCTCTCATCGGATCCGGATAGCGGCGCAGCCGGTCCATCGTCAAATGATCCTGAACGAGCGTGTCGTAGACGAAGGTCAGCACCTGCTCGTGGCGCGAAAGCCCCCGATAAAGCGCATCCATGGCGCCCTTTCTCAACCGTCGATCGGCATCGTGCAATAACGCCAGGATTTCGCTCAGGGTCAGTTCCGCCGCCGTCCCTTCCCGCTCCAGGGTGAAGGTCAGCGAGGATGTGACCTCCGAGAACAGGCGGCCGAAGGCGTTTCTTCCCGTGTTGTCCTTTTCGTTGATGACCTTTTCCTCCGGCTCGGAGAGCCGGTGGGCGCGAAAGCGGCGCACGTTTTTGAGATAGTGGCGGTAATGCTCCAAGGCCGGATGGCTCGCCAGGCGCTCGGCGACTTCCTCGTCCAAGTCCATCCATTCGAGCTGGAAAAAGAGCAGCAGGTTTCTAATCCCGGTCGAATGCTGCTCCACCTTCTGTTCCAGATCCTGGTATTCAGGCTTCAAGGAATCGGCCGCGTAGAGAAGACCGGAATAGGTGGACACGCGGCTCAGCCTTTCCTCGATCTCCTCGAGTTCCTGGAGCGCCTTCAGCAGTTGCTCCGGGGCCGGTCCGCCCGGGTTCGAAATCGTCCCGCGGAAATCAGCCGAGAAGCCCTCGGCCCTTTTCCGGCAGTCATCCAGGACCGATTTCATCCGTGCGTCGTCGTGGGAAGAGAACAGATCGCCCAGGTCCCAGCGGATACCCTCCGCGCTGTTGCCGGCCATAAAACTCCTTTCCGCTGTTTTTTTCTAATAATCATTTCTTTCGTAAGGAGCAAGAGCTCTCGTTGACAGTGTTGCCAGATAGGCGATATAGCACGAAGAAAACACCTCCGGTCAGAAAGGGGAAATGTCGTGTCGGAGATAGATGAACTTAAAAGAAAACTGGCTATGGCCTGCCGGATGCTGTTTGCCGCCGAGCTGGTCGACTACAGCGGACATATCAGCGCGAGGATACCCGGGACGGAGCGGTTTTTGATCCACGGCCATCCCGTGAGCCGCGCCGAAGTCACGGCCGACGATATCGTCACCGTAGACCGGGAGGGCAAACTGGTGGAAGGCAAATGGAATCCCCCCTCCGAGCTGCCCATGCACATCCGCACCTATCTCGCCCGGGACGACGTCCAGAGCGTGGCCCATCTGCACAACCGGATGGTGGTGGTCCTGAGCATGGCCGACCGTCCTTTGATTCCCGCTTCTAACCCGGGCGCCCTGTTCGGGCCGGGCCCTATCCCGGTATATCCGGATCCCGCATTGATCCACACGAACGAACAGGGAGATGCGGTTGCGCGCAGGCTTGGAGCGGGCGACGCCGCGATTCTGCGCGGCCACGGCTCCATCGTGGTGGGGAACTCGATCGAATGGACCTTCGCCGCCTGCATCGACCTGGAAGAGGCGGCCACCCGCTTGTACTACGCCTCGCTGCTCGGGCCGGTGCGGTTCTATAGCGAGGACGAGCTCAACCGGGTGGCGAAAGGTCGCAGGCGGATGCCGGTGATCCAGAAGATCTGGGACCACAACGTGGCCAAGACAAAGTTGGCAGGGCTGTTGGAACGAGTTTAGCTCTAAGCTGTTGGATAAATTAGAGAATTTGAGGTCCGGCCCAATCTTTGCTTTCGCCGCATAAATTTCTTGAAATTTATACTCGTTTCTGCTATATAAGTAATTTCTCACATTGCAGAAAAGGGTCAGTATATGTACGACGATTTCCTAGCAAGAATTCTGGAGCCGGATACTTTCCTGCCCTCCCAATTCTACGGCAACGGGGTCCTGTCCCGTCAGCTGGAAGGGGAAAAGAGACTCATGCTGGCTATCCTCAAGGATGCCGTAGAGTGTCTGGAAAAGTATCGGGGGGCCAGAAACAGCTCCGGCAGAGAGCTTTATCAAAATGCCCTGGAGTGGGTCGAGGATAAAGGCACAGGATGGCTTTTTTCCTTCAACAACGTTTGCGATCTCCTGGGTTTTGATCCGGATTACCTGCGGGAGTTTTTGCTCAAACGGGAGCATAAGACCGCAAAGCCAGCTAGAGGCAAGGTTTATCCCTTCCCCCTCGGTAGCCGAGAATAAGTTTACCTTTTTCTCGCCTTTATCGTCTCAAGCTCCTCTCTGATGACCTGACTTCGGGAAGAGGTCGGTTCGACGCTCTTCAGCGCCCGCTCCAGGGTGGTTATAGCGAGCTCATCCTCGTCGGCCAACAGGTGGGAGCGACCCAGGTAGTAATACGCGTCGCCGAGACGATTCATCTTGCCGTAAGCGATGCCGAGGTGTCGCGCCGGCGCCGGCCACAACGGCGCAAGGTTGTGGGCTCGCAGGTAGGCGCCTACCGCTTCCGGAAGCTTCGACTCCTTCTCGTACAATTCCCCCGCAAAGAGATAGTTCAAAGGCTCGTTGGGCTCGGCGGCGAAGGCGCGCTCAAAGGCCGCACCGGCAAGCCGGAACTCGCCGCTCTGCGTGTAAGCCCGGCCGAGATCTCGATCTATCCCAGGGCCTCTGGGGTTAAGCGACCGGGCCCGCTCGAGGTAGTCCACCGCTCTCGCCCACCGCCCGTTATAATGGTGCGCCACCCCCAGCAGCTGCAGCGCTTCAGCGCTCTGAGGATTCCGGCCGAGAGCCTTCTCATACTCTGCCACGACGGCGTCCGATTCGTGCCGTTCCAGACGCAGCAAAGTCTGGATTTTTTTCATCGGATCTACCGACTCCGACTTGGGCTGCTTCAGGGCGAAGGAACGGATGGCGCTTTCGACTCCCGCAATGCGCTCCGGGGTCAGAGGATGGGTCATCAGATAAGGCGGGATCTCGATCGGGTTCAGCACTCTGTCCTGATCCACGGTCTTGAGAAAACTCAGGGCAGCCTGCGGGTCGTAACCCGCTCCCGCCATGTATTTTACCCCGAGCGTGTCCGCCTCCTGTTCCAGCTGGCGGGTATAAGAGAGCTGGCGGGTCACAGCCAACGCCTGGCCCAGAGTCAACGCGGCCTGCGGGCCGGCCCCGCCGAGAAAGACTCCCAAGAGCGACAACAGGCTTATCGGATCGGGACCGCCGGACATGCGGACCGCATGATGGCCCTTGACGTGAACGATCTCGTGACCCAGAACCCCGGCAAGCTCGTCGGTGCTGGCGATCCGTTCGATGAGACCCGTATGGATATAGATGGAACCTCCAGGGACCGCAAAGGCGTTCAGTTGCGAATTTTCCACGACAAAGAAGCGGTAATCGAAAGGCTGCGGGCCCACGGCGGAGACAAGTCTTTGGCCCACCTGGTTGACGTAGCGCTCCACCTCGGGATGATGAACCAGCTTGAGCTTCTTCCTCGCCTCGCGGCGGAACTCCCGGCCGATCCTTACCTCCTGGTCTTCGACAGGGGGATTGGCAAACGGCGCTTTGGGAGGCTGGTAGGAGGCGCATCCAACGATAAAGTAGGCGCAGAAGAGAAGATAACAAAGCCGGCGCGACATCGAATCGATTATAGATGGAGTTGCTAGGAGGGGCAATAGCGCATCCAGGAGTTGACCCGGGACCGGCGAGGCAATATCCTAGGCCGTATCAAGCCATGAGGAGATCCACATGACATCTCTGTTTCAGGTTCCGTTAGAACGGCTCGCATGGCGATGCGATCCATCGCTCCTTCCTTTCGCCTGCACGGCGGACATGACGCCCCTGGAGGACTTCGTCGGCCAGGAGCGGGCCATGCGCGCGATCGAGTTCGGTCTGGGCGTCAACAAACCCGGCTTTAATATCTTCGTCACCGGCCTGACCGGGACCGGCAAGACCACCATCATTAAGGCCTTCCTGAAAAAGATCACGGCGGAAAAGACCCCGCCCAAGGACGATTCTCCGTTTCCTGAAGACTGGTGCTACGTCTACAACTTCAGCGACCCTGACCGGCCCCAGGCTCTAAACATCCGGCGCGGCTGGGGAAAGATTCTTAAACGGGACATGGAGGTTCTAATCCAGACTTTACAGAAAGAAGCCAAGAAAACCTTCGAAAGCGAAGACTTCGCACGGCAGCGCCAGGTCATCACCGAGAGAATGCAGAAAGAACAGCAAAGTATCATGGAGTCGCTGGTGGAAGAGGCGAGGAAAGACGGCTTCGCTCTTAGATTCTCCCCGCCCGGGATGGCCCTTATCCCCTTAAAGCAGGGAAAACCCATGCAGGAGGAGGAATATCTCGCACTATCCATAGAAGAGAAAAAGGCGTTGGAGGAGAAACGGGGCGCGATCGAAAAGAGCGTCGAGGAGGCGTTGAGAGGAGCGAAAAAACTCGAGCGGGAAATCGCAGCCAAGCTCGAGGCATTGGACCAGCAGGCAGGAGAGTATCTGGTGCGCATCCCGTTATCCGAGCTAAAGGAGAAATACCAGGGTTATCCTAAGGTGCTCAGTTATCTCGATGCGGTCCGCGACCATGTCCTGAAAAACCTCCAGCGCTTTAAGGGCGCTGACGGGGCTCAGGCAATAGGCCCGTTGTCCCTGCTGCAGCCGAGTGAGCCGCCCACGGACCCTTTCCTCCCTTACCGGGTCAACGTGTTCGTGGACAACAGCGATACCCAGGGGCCGCCGATCGTGATCGAAACGAACCCCACCTACCACAATCTCTTCGGCGTCGTGGAAAAAAGACCGATAATGGGCGGCTATGTCACCGACTTTACTATGATCAAAGCGGGCTCGGTGAGCCGCGCTAACGGCGGCTATCTGGTCCTCTACGATCGCGATGTATTGGCCAATCCCGGGGTATGGGAGGCGCTGAAGCGAGTGATCAAAAACCGTGAGCTATGCATCGAAGAGCCGGCCGCTTTTTTTGGCTGGATCCCTCCGCAGGGGCTGCGTCCCGATCCCATCCCTGCGGATGCCAAGGTGATCATCATCGGCGATCCCATGCTCTACCACTATCTCTCGACCATGGATCCCGACTTCCGCGAGACCTTCAAGGTCAAGGCGGACTTCGATTTCGAGATCGATCGGACCAAAGACAATATCGTAGCCTACGCCTGCTTCATCAGCGCCTATTGCCAGCGCGAGGGGTTGCGCCACTTCGATCCGAGCGGGGTCGCGCGGGTCATCGAGTACGGTGCGCGGCTGGTCGAGGACCAAAGAAAGCTCTCGACCCGTTTCAGTGACATCGTCGACGTCGTAATCGAATCCAATTACTGGGCGGAAAAGGCCGGCAGCAATCTGGTCACGGGGGAGCACGTGGAGAAGGCGCTGGAGGAAAAGACCTTCCGGCTGAACCTCATCGAGAAGCGGATCCAGGAAATGATCACCCAGGGCACCCTGCTGGTGGACGTGGAGGGGGCGGTCGTGGGCCAGGTCAACGGGCTGGCGATTTACCAATTGGGGGATTTCAGCTTCGGCAAGCCGTCGCGCATTACCGCGAAGACATTCCTCGGGCGCGCCGGCATCATCAATATCGAAAGGGAGGCGAAGCTGAGCGGCAAGACCCACGACAAGGGGGTTCTCATCCTGAGCGGCTACCTGGGCGCGAAATACGCCCAGGACCGCCCCCTCTCCCTTGCCGCGAGCCTCTGCTTCGAGCAGTCCTATGAGGGAATCGAAGGAGACAGCGCCTCTTCCACGGAGCTCTACGCGATCCTTTCGAGCCTCTCCGGGATTCCCATCAAGCAGGGGATCGCGGTGACCGGCTCGGTGAACCAGAACGGAGAGATCCAGGCGATCGGCGGCATCAACCGTAAGATCGAAGGATTTTTCGATGTTTGCCGCCTCAAGGGATTGGCCGGCGAGCAGGGAGTCCTCGTCCCCCGCTCCAACGTGAGGAACTTGATGCTCCGCCCCGACGTGCTCCAAGCCGTCGGCCAGGACAAGTTTCACATCTATGCGGTGGGCACCATCGACGAGGGCATCGAAGTGCTGACCGGGGTGCCCGCGGGCCAGAGGGACGCCGAGGGGGCCTATCCGGCGGCTTCGGTCAATGGGCTGGTGGAGAAGCGGCTCAGAGAGTATGCCGATAGACTCAAGCGTGAAGGAAGGGCGCCAGCGGCCGAGAAGGGAGCGGCAGAGGAGTGAGCGAGGCTGACGAGCTAAAGGGCAGGATCGTTCTGGTGACCGGAGGCGGCCGCGGCATCGGCCGCGCCATCGCCCTGGCCTTCGCCACGCGCGGCAGCTACGTCGCGCTCACCGGCCGGACGCAGGCACCCCTGGAGGCGGCCGCTCGAGAGATTCAAGGTCTCGGCGGCAAGGCGCTGCCGCTTACCTGCGACGTCACCAAGAAACCAGAGATCGAGGCCGCCAAGAACGCCATCCGCAACGAATTTGGCCCGGTTCAGATCCTCGTGAACAACGCGGGTATGGCGCCAGCGGCGGGTTTCTTGGATATGCCCGATTCCCTATGGGAGGAGGTATTAAGCGTCAATCTCAACGGCACCTATTATTGCTGCAAGCTCTTTCTGCCCGAGATGGTCGCCGCCAAATGGGGCCGGGTCATCAACATCGCCTCCATCGTCGCCAAGGTGGCCTACCCCCACACCTCGGCATACACCACCTCCAAACACGCCGTGCTCGGGCTCACCCGCGTGCTGGCCCTGGAGATGGCAAGATCCGGGGTGACGGTAAACGCCATCTGCCCCGGATACGTCGAGACCGAGATGACGCTGAACAACGCCAGATTGATGGCGCAGAAGACCGGAAAAAAACTCGAGGAGGCGCTCGGGCTCTTCGCGGCGAGCTCGCCGCAAAAGCGGCTGATCGCCCCGGAGGAGGTGGCGGAGCTGGCCGTCATGCTGGCGTCCAAAGCGGCCGACGGCATCACCGGCCAGGCGATCAACGTCGACGGCGGCGCGGTCATGGTGTAAAAAAATTTGACAGCGTGTTCCCCGAGGAAGCGTTTCCGAAAGCTCCGAAAAGAAAGGAAATGTCATGTCGTACCAAAGCTTTCTCTACGAAGTCGACGACGGCGTCGCCACGGTGCGCCTCAATGACCCGGACAGACTCAATGCCCTCACCTTTCAGACCTACGAGGAGCTGGAAAAGCTAACGAGAGAGTTGGCTAGCGAAGCGCAGGTGAAGGTCTTGCTCCTCACAGGCAGCGGCAAGGGGTTTTGCTCCGGCGGCAGCGTCCATGAAATCATCGGCAGGCTCCTTGAGATGAACGCCGATGAGCTCTATCGCTTTACCCGGATGACCTGTGATGTGGTCAAGAACATGCGCAACTTAAAAAAGCCCATTGTCGCCGCGGTAAACGGCATCGCCGCCGGCGCCGGCGCGATGCTCGCGCTGGCAAGCGACTTGCGCGTGGTCTCGGAGCGGGCGAAGTTCGCCTTTCTTTTCGTCAAGGTGGGGCTATCGGGCGCGGATATGGGAGCCCTCTATCTGCTGCCCAGGATTGTCGGCCAGGGCAAGGCGGCCGAGCTCCTCTTCCTGGGCGATCCTGTCGATGCCCAGGAGGCGTATCGCATCGGCCTCGCCAACCGGGTGGTGCCCCACGAAAAACTGATGGAGGAGGCTTGTTCCCTGGCGCGCCGCTTGAGAGACGGGCCGCTCTACGCCATCGGCGTGACCAAAGAGCTGCTCAACACCGAGGCCGATATGGGATTGGAGGCAGCCTTGGAGGCAGAGGCAACGGCCCAGGCGGGATGCATGCAGCGGGACGATTTCCGCGAAGGTCACGGGGCCTTCGTCGAAAAGCGGGCGCCGCAATTCAATCGCTCTTAGGCTTTTAGCTGTCAGCAATCAGCCGTCGGCTGCAAGACCGGAAGTGAGAGCTGACCGCTGAGCGCCAAGAGCTGGAGTATTCTAAAGATGGATATTTTTTTTGACCAAGAGCATCTGGCGCTGCGCGCCAAAGTCCGCTCCTGGGTGGAGAAGAACCTTATTTCTGCGGGTGAAAAGGAAGCGGACATCGAAGAACAGGCCCGGCAGCTGGTTCACCTGCTCGGCCGGGAGGGCTTCACGGCCTACGTAGCTGCCAAGAAATACGGCGGCGTGAGGGAAAGCGTGCAGGCGCGCGATCTCTGCATTTTCCGCGAGGAGCTCGCGCGCGGCTCGGCTTTGGCCGATACGATGTTCGCCATGCAGGCGCTGGGCAGCTACCCGATCACGCTTGCCGGCAGCGAGGAGCAAAAGAAGCGTTATCTTCCCGCGATCGCCAAAGGCGAGGCGATCGCGGCCTTCGCGCTCACCGAGCCGGAGGCCGGCTCGGACATCTCTGCGATGCAGACGAGAGCGGTACGGGACGGCGACGGCTATCGTCTGACAGGAGTGAAGCGTTTCATCTCTAACGCAGGAATCGCCCGCACCTACACGCTTTTCGCATCGACCGATCCTGAGAAGAAAATCAAGGGCATCAGCGCCTTCGTGGTGGAGGCCGACACCCCGGGCTTTTTTCTTAAGGAGAAGACCTCGCTGCTCTCTCCCCACCCCATCGGCGTGATCGCCTTTGAGGACTGCCGCATTCCTCGAACCCGGCTGCTCGGCCAGGAAGGCGAAGGGGTCAAGATCGCCCTCGCCACGCTGGATACCCTGCGGTGCACGGTGGCGGCGGCGGCGGTGGGGCTGGCGCAAAGGGCTTTGGAAGAGGCGATCAAGTACAGTCGAGGGCGGCGCCAATTTGGCCAGGCGCTGGCGGAATTCCAGGCGACGCAGTTTAAGATTGCCGACATGGCCACGGAACTCGAGGCCGCGCGGCTGCTGGTCTATCAGGCCGCCTGGGCGAGCGATCACCGCCAGAAGGATCTCAAGCAGAAGGCCTCTATGGCCAAGCTCTTTGCCACCGAGGCGGCGCAGCGGATCGTCGACCAGGCGCTGCAGATCCACGGCGGCATGGGTGTGGTGACCGGAACGCCGGTGGAGCGGCTCTACCGTGATGTCCGCGCTTTGAGAATCTACGAGGGGACTTCGGAGATCCAGCGGCTGGTGATTGCAAAGGGACTGTTGAAGGAGGCAAAAGAGGAAAAGCAATAAGTTAAGGCAAGATTTCTCACGGAAGTTTCTTTTACCTTTTGCCTTTTTCCTTTTAACTTGATTTCAGGAGGAACCATGGATTTTGAATTGTCGGAAGAGCTGGTGGCGGTTCGGGACCTGGCCCGGGATTTTGCCGAGAAGGAGATCGCCCCGAGCGCGGCCAAGGACGATAGGGAGCACGCCTTCCGCCGTGACCTGGTGTCGAAAATGGGCGAGCTGGGTTTCTACGGGGCCGTCATCCCGGAGAGCTACGGCGGCAACGGTTTGGGATTCCTCGCGCTCGCGCTGATCACGGAGGAGATCGCCAGGGCGCACAGCGCCATGCGGGTCTTCATGAACATGCAGGTGGGTCCTGCCTTGGTCCTGGATCGGTTCGGCAGCGAGGAACAGAAAAAGAAATGGCTGCCGCGGTTGATCCGAGGCGAGGATGTCGGCTGCTTCGCCATTACCGAGCCGGACGCGGGATCGGACGTGGCCGCGATCAGAACCACCGCTGCCCGGGACGGCGACAGCTATGTGCTCAATGGCAGCAAAATCTGGATCTCCAACGCGCCGGTCGCCGACACCGCCCTGATCTACGCCGCCACCGATCGTTCCCAGAAGCACCGGGGGATCTCCGCCTTCTACGCGAATCTCAATCAGCCCGGAGTCGGCCGGAAATCTCTGGACACGCTCGGGGTGCATTGCTCGCCGATAGGGGAATTGAGCTTCGAAAATTTCCGTATTCCCGCTGAGAGCCTGATCGGCAAGGAGGGAGAGGGGTTCAAGATCTGCATGTGGCAGCTGAATCAGACCCGGCTCTCCTGCGCCGCCGGCGCCCTGGGCCTGGCGCGGGCCGCCAAAGAAGCGGCCGTGAGCTACGCCAATCAGCGGGAGCAGTTCGGGCAGAAGATCGGCCAGTTTCAGATGATCCAGGATCTCATCGCCCAGATGGTCGTGCACGAGGAGGCGGCGAAGCTCTTAGTTTATCGCGCCGCCTGGCTGGCCGACCAGAGACAGCCCAACAACCTCGAAGTCTCTATCGCAAAATATACCGCCGCTGAAGCCGCCGCCTTCGCCGCCGACGCCGCGCTCAGAATCCTCGGCGCCTATGGCTACTCGACGGAATTTCCCGTGGAGCGCTATCTGCGCGACGCCAAGTCGTACCAGATCGTCGAGGGTTCCTCGAACATCCAAAAGCTCATCATCGCCCAGGACGCGACGGCCAAGGTGACGCCGGCAAAGTACGTGATGTCTCTGGCGGCGGAATTGAGACCGATATCCACGCCCACGTCAAAAATGACCCGCGGAGTCACCGTATAAGTCAGCGCCCAGTCGGTGCTGAGAAATTTTGGCGTGTCGCGATTCATGCGCGGGGCGCCGTAAATCTCTCCTGAGATGCCGATGGGACCGAACAAGGAGCGGGAGAAAGAGAGCGCCCAGAGATGAAAATCATCGAAGCTTTTCCTTCCCTCCTTGCCGATCCACGCCTGGTTGTAGGTGAGCTCCCAATCCACTCCGGCAATTTCCTTACTGACCAAAAAGAAGAGATTATGGTCTGCCCTTCCTGACCCCAGCCCTTTTTTTCGCGACGCGCTGGGGACCTTGCCCTCGTAGGCGAAGGAGAGGGCAGGCCAAAGTCCATCCTGCTTAACCAGCCGATACTTAAAGCCAGGCGAAGTATCTCCCACACCGGATCGCCGGCCTTCCGGGTCATCGGATCGCTGCGAAAGATAGTTATCCATTCCCAAGCGCAGCTCTAGATCCTTCAAGAGGCCGAAACGGAGCAGCCCTGAAGCCACCGTCAGAGTTTTGAACTCCGTGCTCCGAAAGGCCCGCTCCCAGCCATATTCGATCTCCAGAACCCCCTTCTGCGTGACGTCCGCGGGATCCGCTATTCCAGGGCGGTTCGGGGTTGAAGAAATCTCTTCCTTCGCCAAAACTCCCCCCAATGGAATGAGAGAAAAAAAGACCGCCAAGACCTGATCCAGTAGCTTCACAGAATAATCTCTTGAGGCCTCCGCCCTTACGAAAACTTTAGGGCCGGAGGGTTACTCCGGCCCTAACTACGGTTGGTCACTCTAGACCGATCATGCGATAGATCGATTCCATGTCCAGGCTGTTACGGACCAAGTCCGCCAGCCGATCGTACTGCTCCTCCTTTGATAGCACCCTGGCTGACGCGTGGAAGGCCACGCCTTTTCTTCCAGCCAGCTCGCTCAGGAGAGAGCGCCGAAACCCCTCATTGTGAAAAAGTCCATGGATGTAGGTTCCAAGCACGTTGCCGCAAGGACTGAGACAACCGTCTATGTCTTTGCAGGGTCTTCGGGAGCGCTCGTCAATGCGGAAAGGTGCCGCATCGTTTGCCCCGTTGGTTGTTCCCATGTGAATTTCATAGCCGCTTACGGAGAGCCTTGACGCCTCCTGCAGAAGCCCCCGTCCGGCTATCACACAACCTCGTACTTGGTGGGTCGATTTAACTGGGGAAAAAGTAGTTGTTACGGGCAAAAGCCCCAGGCCCTCGGCTTGAGTCTCACTACTTTCTACATGTTCCGGATCTAGGATCATTCTCCCCAGCATCTGATAGCCGCCGCATATGCCGATGACGGGTTTGCCCTTATGGGCCTGGTCGATAATCGCCCGAGCGTGCCCTATCCTTTTCAGATACTTGAGATCGGCCATTGTACTTTTTGTGCCCGGAATAATAATCAGATCAGGCTCCCCCAATTCGTCGTTAGGCTCTACGTAACGGAGTCGTACCCCTTCCTCCTGCTCAAGCGGGTCGAAGTCGTCGAAATTGGAGATGTGAGGCAACCCGATGACGGCGATATCGAGGATATAGTCGCTCTTCCGCTTCATCGTTCGCCGCCGTTCCAGGGAGATGGAGTCTTCCTCGGCAACATGGATGTCATGGTAGTAGGGAATGACCCCGGCCACTGGTATTCTAGTCCGGTCTTCCAGCCACTTAAGACCGGGCTCGAGCAGGGAGAGATCGCCGCGGAACTTGTTAATCACGAAGGCTTTGACGAGAGCGCGCTCTTCAGGCTCCAGCAGCCCCAAAGTTCCGACCAAAGAGGCGAACACACCGCCCCGATCGATATCCGCCACCAGCAGTACCGGCGCCTGGCAATGTAGGGCCACGCGCATGTTGACCATATCCCGGTCTTTTAGGTTTACTTCAGCGGGGCTACCTGCCCCCTCGATCAGGACAACGTCGTACTGGACCGACAGTTTATCCAGAGACTCGGTTACTACGGACCACAACTGCTCTCGTGACGAATAGTATTCCGTTGCCATCACCCTTCCCATGGGCTTTCCCTTCACCACCACCTGAGAGCAGTTATCGGCCTCAGGTTTGAGCAGAATGGGATTCATCTCCACTGTCGGCTCCACGCCGGCTGCCTCGGCCTGAACCACCTGAGCCCTTCCGATCTCCCCACCGTCACAAGTGACAAAGGAGTTGAGCGACATGTTCTGTGCCTTGAAGGGGGTCACTCTCCAGCCGTCTTGTTTCAGGATGCGACAGAGGGCGGTGACCATGATGCTCTTCCCCACTGAGGAGGCGGTCCCTTGGACCATTAAGGTTTTGGCTGGCATAAACAACCCTCGTCTGCTGCATCCTTCATCAAGTAGCTGCCCTCCAAGCGGCGCAAAAATCAACGAAGGACGATGCGAGACTTCGCTTGCTTCCCAGATGCAGGTGAATATAGGAAGCCATGGTATTCCTGACCCGGAATCCCTCCTTTCGTCCCGGCTGGTCCAGCACATCATAGGCAGACGAACCCCGTGACTCTCCTTGCAAAACCGACAGGTGAAATTCGTGCCCCCTAACCGATTCGCCCTTGCTCATGAGCGGGTTATCGTCCAGAGCAGACACGTTGCGGTAGCCTAGAGTCAACTTGCTCCCTTTCATCGAGGAGCAATAGGGAAAAACCGCTGCCATGGGGTAGTTTTTGCTCTCCGAATCTTCGATGCTTTCCCCAAGGTACATTAGCCCGCCACATTCGGCGTAGATAGGCAATCCCCTTTGAGCCGCCCTCTGCACAGAGGAACGCATCAAGCTGTTCTCGGATAGCTCACGCGCATAGAGCTCCGGAAAGCCCCCACCGATGTACACCCCGCCGACTCCTGACGGCAGCTCCCGATCCTCAAGGAGACTGAAGGAAACAATTTCCGCGCCCCAGGCTTCCAGTAGATCCAGAGAGTCGGGGTAATAAAAATTAAATGCCTTGTCCCTAGCCACGGCGATAGCCACCTTCGCAGCTCTATGAGCTTCGGGAAAGAGCAGGGAGCTATCCGGTTCAGATAAATCGATGGGTGCTGCCAGGCGCAATATGCGATCCACATCGATGGTGCGCTCCACCTGCTCTACCAGCCGACCAAAAAACTCAACAGAGACCCTTCCCTCAACCGTGGGAATCAGTCCCAGGTGGCGCTCCGGTAGTCGCAGATCGGGCCGCTTGGGGAGATAGCCCAGCAAGGTTACCCCGGCCTTCTCAAGAGAGGGCTTAACGAATTCCAGATGTCTCTCACCGGCGATGCCGTTCAAGATCACGCCGGCCAATTCGATATGCGGATCAAAGTTCTTAAATCCCAGCACCAACGCTCCAACGCTCCGCGCCGCTGCCGAGGCATCCACCACCAGAATCACCGGCAGGCGAAGCAGCTTTGCGACATGGGCCGTGCTCCCCTCTTCATCTTCCCCGCGGAAACCGTCAAAGAGCCCCATGACTCCTTCGACTACGGCGATTTCCTTGTCTCTCATCGCTCGACGAAACAATTCGACAACCGCAGCCCGCTCGAGGAGCCAGGTATCCAAATTGCGCGAGGGCAGCCCGCAAACCGCGCCGTGATAGGAAGGATCGATGTAATCGGGCCCCACCTTAAACGGCTGGACTTTATAACCTTTCCGGCATAGGACTGCCATGATTCCTGTCGCCACCGTGGTTTTTCCCACGCCGCTATGAGTGCCGGCGATTACCAGCCCTTTACGTCGGCGGTGATCCTTGCTCTCCATAGCTTCTGTCTCTCCGTTGCTGGCGCTTTCTGTTTCGGCCCTACGGCGGAGGTTTCCGCGGAAGATAATAAACTGCGCCCGTTTGTGAATCTTCGGTCACGGCGACCTTCACTCCGAAGGCCTCCTCCATGCTTCCCTCGTTCAAGACCTCTGACACTTTCCCGAAGGCGAGCGCCTCGCCGGATTTGAGCAGCAGGACCTTGTCCGCGAATAAGGAGATCAGGTTTAAGTCATGCATCACGGCAACCACCGTCGATTTTCCTTCGGCACACAACCTTTTCAGGCTGTTTAAAACCTGCAATTGAAAATAGAGATCCAGATGCACTGTGGGCTCATCCAACAAGAGGAGATAGGAGGTCTGCGCCAGCGCCCGGGCGATCAGAACCTTCTGTTTTTCGCCGCCGCTGAGAGCAGTAAATTTTCTCTCCTTCAAGGGAAGCGAGTCTGTGAGACGGAGCGCATCCTCTACCGCCTGGGGCTCTCCTGGTTTTCGTCCGAAGCGCTCCTCATGGGGATATCTCCCCAAGGAAACCAGCTCCTCAACTGTCAGGGGAAACCCGGCAACGGCCTGCTGGGAGACGTACGACATCTTCTTCGCCCTCTCTTTGGGCGGATAGGACAGAACCGGTTTTCCATCAAGCCATATCTCCCCCTCCCGCGCGATTAATGTTCCCAGGATGATCTTCAGGAGCGTGGTCTTCCCTGAACCGTTGGGACCAATCAGGGCCATGAATTCCCCCTGCCGGATAGAGAAGGCGATATTTTTTAACACTAACGCCCTTTCATAGGCGAAAGAGACATTGTTGACCTGCAAGACGATGTTTCTCTCCATGACAACTAGAGATCGTATTCCCCTCTCTCTTTTTTCAGCAAGTAGAGAAAAATGGGAACCCCGAATAAGGAGGTCACCACGCCAATGGGCAGCTCAGAGGGGGCCAGGACCATTTTCGCGATAGTATCGCAGAGGACTAAGAAGGTGCCCCCCAGCAAAAAAGTAAAAGGGAGCAAAATTCGATGGTCGGCGCCAAAAGCCATGCGCACCATGTGGGGAATGATAAGGCCAACAAAGCCGATCAGGCCCGCAACGGAAACAGAGACGGAGGTCAAGAATGCGGCCAAGACGGCATAGATGGCCTGTATCCGCTTCGTACTCACACCACTGCTCAGAGCGGTTTCTTCCCCTAACAACAGGACGTTCAGCTCCCTCGCATAATAAAAGGCGATCAAGACGCATATGGGAACGAAAGCGATCGCCAGCCAGGCCGTTTCCCAGCTTGCAGAAGAAAAGCCGCCCATAAAGAAAAAAATGAGGGCCTTGAGCTCCTCCTCGGCCATGATCATGAGAACCGCCACCAGGGAGGAAAAGAACAACCCCACCCCCAAACCTGAGAGGAGCAGACGGAAGACCGAGAAGTAGCCGTCTCGGGAGCCAAAGTAAAAAACCAGAGAAAGGGCCAGAAGGGAGCCGAAAAAGGAAAAAAAGCTTACCCCGGTGAACATCGCCAGCGGGGAAGTAAAGCCTAAAACAAGCGCCGCGGCAGCGCCCAAGGAGGCTCCCGATGAGATCCCCAAAAGATAGCTGTCGGCTAAGGGATTGCGGAACAGTCCTTGAAAGACGGCCCCAGCGAGGGCAAGGCCCCCGCCGACGAAAAACGATGAGAGGGCTCGAGGCAATCTGAGATTCAGGAGAATGCTTTGGTCCCTTGCGGATAAGGCGAAGAGAGAGATCCTCACGGGCCCCGTGCTGAGAGCCAGGAATAGGGAGAGTGAAAAAAAGACAAAAAGGATCGCCCAGCTTAAAAAGAACCGTCGCATCGGTAGCCTATAATGGGCTCCCTGTTTTCTCTAAGAAACGGTCCCGAACAGACACTGGTGAATCCTCTTAACCCCGTCTAAGAACTGAACCGTATGCCTCAGGTAGGTCGCCTCAACGAAACAGATGTGGTTTTTTTTCACTCCGTCAATCTCCCTCCATCCCGGCAGCTTTCGAATCCTATCCGCGAATTCCTTCCGGCTGTCCACAAAAATCAGCACCTCGGGGTCCCGCTGGACGACCCATTCCAAACTAATCTTTCCCGAATCGAAGGGCATATCCCCGAAGACATTGATCCCACCCGCAAGTCCGACGATCCATTGAGACATAGAGTTTTTTCCTACCGTAATCATGGGTTCAGGCCAAGTTTGAAGGTACACTCGCTTCTTCACGTTACCACGCGTCTTCCTTCGAAAATCCTCAAGGCCGGTCTCAACATCGGCCAGGATCCTCCTGGCCTTTTCTTCCCTACCTAGAATCTCCCCGAGCAGTAAAAAGTCTCTGCGAATCCCGTCCATGTCTCGAGGATACAGACTGAAAACAGCGCGTCCCATCTTCTTTAACGGCAAGGCGATTCTTTGCTGGCTCGGGCCATCGACCAAGATAAGGTCTGGACCGATCTCAACGATCTTTTCGAGGCTCGGATCAAATCCACCACCGACGATTTCTATCTCCTTTTCCCTGACCCGCCGCACCAACTCTTCGGGAAACCGATCATACCGGGTCCCGCCCTTCAAGCGCTCACAATCCAGCAGGCACACCATTTCAGAATTCGATGGTAGTAAAGATACGATCCTCTTCACATCCCTCCGGATTCTCACCGGATAGCCCAGGTCATCAATGAAAGTCCTTTCCTCCGGTCGGGGTAAGCGAGCGCAGCCCGAGGAAAAAAGGGCGAACAAAATGACCGCAGAGGCGCCGGCGGCTAAGATCCTCGACCACAGAGACATTCCTATTCCGTCCCAAACACGCCTCGGATGCCGATCAGAAAATTGATCGGACGGGCGAGAAAGCCGTCTGCCTCCTCATACTTTTTGTTGAACAGATTTTCTATCTTGCCGAAAAGACTCAGCCCTTTTACCCCGGGCACCTTCCAGGGGAGACTGTAAGACGAGGCGAGGTCCACCTTCATATACCCTGCCTCCTTGATATCATCACCGCTGACCACACCAAAATCGTCCCTTTTGCCCACGATATTGGCGTTGAGGTTCATGTGGAGCCTCTCCTGCTCGTAGTTGAGAATCATACTCCCCCGATGCCGGGGGCGACGAACAAGCCTCCCGCTGGAGGTATCATTTTCCAAGAAAGTATAGCCGGTACGGAGAGAGAGCCCAAGGCCCAAGTTGACATCCCCAAAGAGTTCGATGCCATCGACCCGGACTTTCCCTACGTTCCTTGCCTCAAAGTTGGGAGCGGGAAAGAGGATGAGATCCTCGACCTCTCGGTGAAAATAGGTGACACCAACGAGGAATCTCTCCAAGAGCCTTTGCTCGACACCCGCATTCAACTCCCAACTGACCTCCGGTCCCAGATTGGGATTTCCGCCGGTGCCAAAAAGCTCATTCAAAGACGGGACTTTGAACCCCTGCGCGTAGCCCAGCTTGAGCTTGGTCCCGGTTTCGCGAATGAGATAGGCTGCCGAGGCCGCAGGGCTCCACTCCGTGCCGAAGGCCTGGTGGTCGTCGAGCCGGATGCCTCCGATCAAAAAGAGCCGATCGTTAAAAAAGCGCGTCTGCTCCTGGAGATAGTAGGCCAGATTTCTCTGGTCTTTTCTAACCCCAGACCTTCTACTTCCGTTTCTAGTCCTTTTCGTGGTTGCCTTCCGCTTTTTATATTCAACGCCAAAGGTGGTGGTGCTCCAGTTCTGCCACCGGTAGTTGGTCTGAAGTTCTGTCGTCACAATGGTTGGGTGAAAGCGGTCCCGATCCCTTGGAGTCTCAAAGGCATCGGGGTCATCGCTGAACTTTTCGTGGAGCTTGTACTGGGAAGTAGACAGACGGTAATCCCAGGTAGGCAGGAGCTTCTGTTCC
>JACPDC010000132.1 GCA_016184235.1 Deltaproteobacteria bacterium
CAACAGACGCTCACGAAAGATAACCGACTCCTTGTCTTTCAGGGTCCGGCCGAACTCCTCCATCTTTTCGCTCAAGACGCGGTGGTATTCGGCCTCCGCAACGCGCTCCTCCGGCGTCTCCTTGTTATCGGCCAGGAAATCGAGCAGCGTCGCCTCTTCGCCTTCCCCGACCGGAATGTCGGTGGAGAGATCCCTGTTGGCGAGCCGCTGCTCCATCTCCACGACCTCCCCCTCTTTCACGTCGAGCCGCTCCGCCAACAGTTTTGGGCCGGGTGCGAATCCCTCCGCCTCCAGCCGCTCCTTTTCCTTCTGCAGGTTGAAAAACAGTTTGCGCTGCGCCTGGGTGGTGCCGATCTTGACCATGCGCCAGTCATTCATGATGTAGCGGATGATGTAGGCGCGAATCCACCACACCGCGTACGACGGGAAGCGGATGCCGCGATAAGGATCAAAATTCTTCACCGCCTCCATAAGCCCGATGTTTCCCTCCTGGACGAGATCGAGGAGATTCCTGAACGCCCTCTGGTATTCCCGGGCGATCATCACCACCAGGCGGAGATTGGCGGTCACGAGCCTGTAGGCGGCTTCGATGTTGCCGAATTCTTTGTATTCGACCGCGAGCCGGTGCTCCTCTTCCCGGCTCAACAGGGGGTAGAGGCGGATTTCGGCGAGATACCTCTGCAGGGGGTCGAAGGGGACAAGCGCCTTCTCGGACGATTCCTCCTCCGCGAGATCGATCTCTTTCGGGAGATCGATGTCGCCCCCGGGGTTCTTTTCGGTAGAAACGTCTTTGTCTCGAGCCATGGGAACAGCGCTGCCGCGCAGCGACCGATAGAAGATTTAACGCTTTTCACGCACCTTTTCAACCAACGGCGAGCAAATGGCCCGCAGGAATAGAGTCGAGACGGCAGGTGCCCTTAGACGAGGGGAACGGAAAAAGCTAGAGGGGCTTAAGTTCCTTGGACAGTTTTCTCACCTCACCGCCGGCAATCTCCCTCAAGGCCACCACGACCTCGCGATTGTCCGACTCGATGAGAGGCTTGGCGCCTTTGAAAAGCTGTCTCGCCCTTTTAGAGGCCAGCATCACCAGCTCGAACCGATTGGGAATCTTGTTGAGGCAATCTTCTACTGTAATTCTAGCCATAGTCTCCTCTGAACGCGCAAAGTATCTACAATACAAACAGATTCTCCTCGTTTAGTCAACACTGCCCGCCTCGGCGGCAGCCTTGACAAGACCCACTCTTGAACCTATCTTGCTCTCTAGAGGAAGGGAGCAGCGCAAAATGATCCGGCAGCTGTGCGACAGGCTTCATGCGATTCTCAGACCGGCCTCGGCGAAGAACGGAAAAGGCAAACTCCGGCGTCCTGCCGACGCTCTCACATCGGGTTATCGCGATTTGCGGCGTCTCACAGAGCAGATCAAAGCGCACGCGGAACGGGCTCCTTATCCTCACGTAGCGGCGCGCCTGCGGCAGATGGCCTCGGAAAAGGAACGGGCCGCCGGCGCCCTCAAAGAAAAAATCCTCGGCATGGGCGGCGATTTGGAAGAGCCTCACGCGGCGCCGAGGTCCGGCAAAAACCACTGGGAAAGAATGGTACAGGACCTGGAAGATCAAAAGAGCCTGGAGGCCTTCTTCCTGGAGCACGCCACCCTTCTGGCGGACGACGCCCCGGAGATCGGCGGCCTGCTGAGCCGGATCGCGGCCGGCCAGGGAGCGCATAGAGATATCCTGTTGGATCTGGTCGCCCGCGCGGACCCCCAGGCCGAGCAGAGTTAAGGCTACCCACCACGACTTCCGCCCCCTGGCGCTTCTCGCCTTTTAAAAAAAGGTTGACGGACGCATACTCAAAACATAGGATGTCCGCGCCGTCTCCGATCTACTGGATCCGGCTGCTCGAATATCCTGAGGGGGAAAAGCGTCCGCCATGGAGGCGATAGCTCAGAGACAAGGGCTTGCGGGTTGGCAGAAGCTGATGCTCGCGGGGTTCGGCCTGTGGATCGTGGCGACCTTCGGAGAGCGGCTGGGATTCGGTGAGAACGGGATCTTCCTCGCCGTCGAGGGAGCCGTCGCCTTTTTACAGCTCATCACCGGAATCTTTATCCTCCAGGGGGCGTGCGAGGCGCTGGTGCAATCGGTGGAGCGGCTTGGGGCGCGGCTGCGCTGGGACGGCTATGTCGCCGGCACAATGGGCGAGATTGTATCTACCCTGCCTGAGTTTGTCGTGATTACCTTTGTCGTTTACACCGAGCCGCTCGCCGCTTTTATCATCGCTGTTGTTACAATCTACAACAATGCCCTGATCTTCAGCGTCTATTCCTTCTTTCTTCCCAAAGACCGGGGAGGCCAATATGTCATGCCCCTTCCCATCACCAAAGCGGGCACCGAAGTTCTCATCGCCGGTTCGGGAATTTGCCTGACGATAGGCCTGCTCATGCTCGGACTGAGAACCGAGACGCATAAAGAATCGCTCGCCTGGCCCGACCTGATCTTCACCGCCACGGTGATGTTCATCATCTTCGGCTATTATCTCCACACGCTGGTCAAATATTACGCCGCGAGTGGAGAGGAGCACCGCCCGGCCGATCCCCACACCCTCGGCCACCCAACGGATTGGAAAGGAATCCTCGGGCTTTTTTTCCTCGGTGTCCTCGGGTCATTCCTCGGGGGGGAGAGCATATCCGGGTTCGCGGAGCACGCCCTCCACACCTTCAAACTGCCGGCCGTAGCCACGGGCCTCGCCCTCGCCTTCTTCGCCGGCATCTCCGAATACGTGATCGTCTATAAGGCGCACCGCAAGGGCGAGCTGGGAATCGCGCTGTCCAATGTCTTCGGCGGCATTACTCAGGTCATGTTTTTGGTCGTGCCGTATACCCTCCTGGTGATCGGACTCTTCGGCTTCACGACCGGCGATCCGCGCTACGTGGTGCCGATAGATTTTACCACGACGAGCATCATGGTCCTTCTCTTTCCGCTGTTTTTTGTTTTGCTGCAGTACATCGAGGAAGACCACACGCTGTCGAATTTGGATGCCGCGGCCATGACCGGCATTTATCTTCTTCTGATCTATGTCCTGGTGTTTACCGGGACGGGAGACTAGGGCCGGGGACAAGATCCAGAGGAAATCCGTTATTTCCTGTCCACGCGACTTGACCGCAATTCCGTTAAGCGGTAAGAACGGCGGGTATCTCAGATGGAAACTCGCAAGGCATACTACTAAGGAGGCTGCATGAGGCTCTCGAAAAACTTTTTTCGCTTGGCTGCCGCGGTCTGTTTCTTAAGCCTGGCGCCGTGGAACAATCTGCCGGCGCAGGAAAAGATCAGAATCTCCTACAGCTCCGTAGACACCAGCAACGCCATCTGGTACGTGGCCCAGGACGCCGGCCTCTATAAGAAAAACGGGCTGGATGTGGACTTGATCTTCATCCCGAGCACCACGACCAGTGTCGCCAGTTTGTTGGCCGGGGATGTCCCGGTAGGCAACGCATCCGGCGGCGGCGTGGCCGCCGCCGTAGTCGGCGGGGCCAACCTCGTGATCGTCGGATGCTACCTCAACACCCTGCCCTATGATCTGGTAGTTCAGGAGTCCGTCAAATCGGCTGAGGAATTGAGAGGGAAGAGCATCGGCATCAGCCGGGTCGGCAGCGCGTCGGACGTCGCGGCCCGCGCCCTGGTCCGGGGACTGGGTCTGGAACCCGACAAAGACGTCCCGATTCTGCAGGTAGGCGGCGCCCCGGAAAGGGCGGCGGCGTTTCGCACCGGCCGCATTGCGGGATTCCCCTCGCCTCCGGGAATCATCCATCTAGCCAAGGGGATGCCTCACAGGGTGCTCATCAGCACGGCTGATTTTCAGAAACGGTTCGAGTTTCCCTTTATCTGCGCCACCACCACGAAGAGCTATCTCTCACGCCAGAGAGATACGGTCAAAAAAGTGCTGATGGCGCTTATCGAAGCGACTCAATTTTTCAAGACCCACAAGGAAGAGAGCAAGAAAATCCTCGCTAAGTACAGCCGGCAAAACAACGACGCTTATCTGGAAAACTCCTATACGGCCCTGGTCAAACTCTACGACCGCGTACCGCTGATCACGAGGGCGGGCGTGGAGACCCAGATAAGGGACGCGCTTGCGCGCAAGCCCGGCGCGCGTCTGCGCTTCGAGGACATGGCCGATGAGAGTATCGTGCGCGAGCTGGAAAGAAGCGGCTTTATCGACAGAGTCTACAAATAGCGGCGCGCTACTGCACTACGCTATTCAGGTTTTTACTGCGCGCGAACGCCCTGTCCAAGGCGAGGCCTGTAACGATGGCATGCCACGCCTCGTCTTCCGAAATACCGCTCGATTTGAGCGAGCGCCAGACATAGAGGATCTCCTCTTCGGTAGGACACTCTAGCAGTTCATCTTCCGACCTTACGGTCAACACCTCATTGTGCCTCATAGGACAACATGCAGAAGCAATCTATATGCCAGATTTATAACTAAGCGAAATACCTAAACCAACAAATAATGAATAGAGGCGCACTGAGGGATAATTAGGCTTCGATTGCCAAAATTTGGCAGGTTTTGGACCGAGCAGGGCGAATCTGGCCTGGACAGGCAGCCCAAAAATTAGTCAACTACAGCGACTCCGGAGATCTCCACCATACAATCGGGGTGGTAGAGTTTGCTCACCTCTACCATGGTAATGGCCGGAAAATGCTTGCCGAAAACATTTCGGTACGCGTTGGCCAGATAAGCCTCCACATCCGTCACGTACATCGTCAAAACTGCGAACTGATCCGGCCTGCCGCCGGCGCCTTCAACCGCCGTTTTGAGATTCAGGACCACCTGGCGGAACTGCTCCACGAAGTTTCCCTTGCCCACGACCGATCCATCGGCGGCAAAGGGAGCCTGCCCGGCCACATAGATGATCTTGCCCGAGGAGATCTTCGCCACATGGGCGTAGCCCACGGGACGCTCCAGCCCGACGGGATTTAATAACTCAAAGGCCATAACGGTCTCCTCTTTTTTCTATCGGGCGGGATTCCAGGCGTTTATGAAGCTCCTGATCTCTCCCACAACATCCTCGGATGCCGAAACATACGGCAGAATGACGCGGGTGGCGCCGGCCTCCGCATACGGCCTGATCCGCTCGCGAATCTCCCCCACCGAAGTGGCGGGGACCAAAGGCAGTCCTTCAAAGAGCCGATCCGAGACCAGCGCCCGCGCCGCGTGGAAGCCGCCCGACTTCCAGGCGGACCTCATCGCCTCGACCTCGGCGCCGAAGCCCATGCGGGTGAGAAGAGTGCGGTAGTAATCCGCCAGCGCGTAATAGGTCAAGGCATGGCTCAGCGCCTCGCGCGCCAGATGGTAATTCGAGGCGACGGAGCAGCGGATTTTGACGATGACCTCCAACGCATCAAGATCTTTGCCCGCCTCTTTCGCGCCGCTCCTGACATCCTCGATGATACGGCGGATCTCCTGCGGGTTCGCCATATTGATGAGCACGCCGTCCGCGATCTTGCCCGCCAGGCGGCTCATCTTGGGGCCGAAAGCCGCAAGGTAGATCGGTATCGCTTGCCCCGAGGGCTTGAATGCCATCTTGAAGCCCTGGGCGGAATAAAATTCTCCCTCAAAACTGAGCTTTTCTCCCCGCAGGGAGCGGCGCACGATCTCCAGATATTCCTTGACGCGGCCCAGCGGCCGGTCGAGCGCGAGGCCGTGCCATTTGGCTATGGTCGGATTGGAAACTCCGACGCCGAGGAGAAACCGGCCTTGGGAGAGCTCGTCGAGGCCGGCGGCCTGAAGCGCGAGGGTGGCGGGCGTGCGGCCGAGGATGTGATAGACCGCCGAGCCGATCTTGAGCCGCTTCGTCGCCGCCGCGATGGCCGCGAGCATCACCGTCGGATCTTTATTATTCGCCTCGCCGCCCCAGGCGCAGCCGAAGCCATGTGCCTCGGCTAATTGAGCAAGCTCCGGGATCGCGTCCATCGGCAACTGCGCGCCGGAATTGAACTCGATATCTATCTGCATGGGCTACGAATAGCTGGCTAGCAAGCTCGCGTTTTAAATCTCGCAAACTCTACTCAATGATGTCTAGCCGATAACACCAAAAATCCGACAGATCAAGCAACCTAAGCAAGTAAGTGTGGAATGCACAAAGAGGCTGCGGGTTGTTAGGGAGATAGGCCGCCGGCGTTTCTCACCTCCTAAAGCGGCTCATTTAATAGCTCGGCGAAATACAGCCGGGACCAGGCCCCACCATGAATCGAAGCTTCTTGAGAATGTCTAGAAAACAAATCGTCTGCCTATTGCTGATTTTAGGCGCGCCTCTTGCGGCATGTTCGGCAAAATACGTCGGGAAAAATTACGACGGTCCAGATTTGCCGGAGAATGAGGTCGGCATCGTTATTTTCAAGAAGAGCGGTACGAGCGTGCTCGGAGGAGTCTTAGCTTACAAACGTCAAGCTGTAGTATCGTGTAAGGTAGATGGCGAAAGAATAGACATGGATCCAGAGAAGCGATCCGTTAATCTGCTGCCAGGAAAACACACGGTCTTATTTATGTACGATGGCAAAAGACCTCTAGTAGCCGTCGAATGGACTTTTAATATTGAAGCAGGTCATAAATATTTGATTACATTTCCGGAGGAACAGCCTGATTCCGGTATTATGATGTGGTTAGAGGATCTTACTACAGGGAAGCGGGTAACCGATATAACTTCGTCGCCATTAAAGTCACCCTACGCATGTTTCTAAGTACGGCTAACTTTAGCTTCAGACCGATCGCCAGAAAGCGCGCCGGCTGAGCATCGCGTTGGGCGGTGAATTCGGGGTCAGGCTTGAATAGATGAACAGGGCTTTGGGTATATCAAATTCACGTATTCAAGCCTGACCCTATAATCTGCTTGGAGCGGCTAAAGAGGAGGCGCCGAGGAGAAGAGAACGAGGCGCGGTCCATGGCCATGTATCTCAGTAGAGCCTTGGGAGGGCATAGGCATAGAGAAATCGGTAGGGTGTTGGGGTTAGAGAAGACCTCATCGGTGAGTTCCGCCTGTTTGAGGATGAAGGCGAGAGTAGGAGTGGAGAGACGGATAGCTCGCAGGGCACGCAGGATTGAAGAGGAGTTAAATAAGAGCCAAGGGCGGACTTGACCCCTTATCTTATCCCCCTTAGGGCGAGGATTTTCGAATTATCTCGGCTCAAAAACCGACACGGAAGGAAAGAAGGACATATGAAGAAGGAATATGACTTTTCTAAGGGCAAACGCGGAGCGGTGATTCCCCAGGTTGGGAAGACCCGTATCACGATCTATCTCGACGATGCGATCCTGAAGCGCTTCAAGGCTAAGTCCGAGAGAACCGGAAAGGGGTATCAGACCCTCATCAACGATGTGTTGAACTCCTATCTCGGTCTGATGGAGAAGCCGCTGACGGCAGAAATAGTCCGCAAGATCGTGCGCGAAGAGCTTTCGAGTGCAAGCTGAGCGCTAAC
>JACPDC010000133.1 GCA_016184235.1 Deltaproteobacteria bacterium
GAGCAGGGTCCGGATATGAGAGCCGTCCACATCCGCGTCGGTCATGATGATGATCGAGTGGTAACGGAGCTTTGCCGGATCATAGTCTTCCTTTACCCCGGCGCCCAAGGCGGTGATGAGCAGGCGGATCTCTTGTGAGGAGAGCATCTTATCAAAGCGGGCCTTCTCAACGTTGAGTATCTTTCCTTTTAACGGCAGTACCGCCTGATTGCGCCGGTCCCTGCCCTGCTTGGCCGATCCCCCGGCGGAGTCACCCTCGACAATATAGATTTCGCTCAGGGCCGGATCTTGCTCCTGGCAGTCCGCCAGCTTGCCGGGAAGGGAGCCGGAGTCTAAAGCTCCCTTGCGCCTGGCCAGATCCTTGGCCTTGCGCGTCGCCTCGCGGACGCGGGCAGCCTCGGTCCCCTTCATCACGATCTTCTTGGCGTCGCCCGGATGTTCGGCAAAATGGCTGGCGAGCTTCTCATTGATTAAGGCCTCTACTATCCCTTTCACCTCGCTGTTGCCCAGCTTGGTCTTGGTTTGACCTTCGAACTGTGGCTCCGGGACCTTGACGCTGATCACCGCTGTCAACCCCTCGCGGACATCTTCTCCCTGGAGATTCTCCTCGTCCTTCTTAAGGACGCCGCTGTCGATCGCATAGCTGTTGATGGTTCGGGTGAGGGCGGATTTGAAACCGATCAGGTGCGTGCCGCCTTCGATGGTGTTGATGTTGTTGGCAAAGGAAAAGGTGTTCTCGGTGTAGCCATCGTTCCACTGCATGGCGATCTCGATGTCGACGCCCTCTTTCTCTCCGTGGAGATAGATCACGTTGGAGTGGATGGGGCTCTTGGCGCGGTTCAGGTGCTCGACAAAGGAGACGATCCCGCCCTTGTACACGAGCTCGTGTTTTTTTTGGCTCCTCTCGTCCTCGATTGTTATGCGCACTCCCTTGTTTAAAAAGGCCAGCTCGCGCAGACGTTGGGAAAGGATGTCGAAGCTGAAATCAAGGCTTTCAAAGACTTTCGGATCGGGTCGAAAAGTAATCCGAGTCCCTTTTTCTTTCGACTTTCCGACCTCCTTTAGGGGCCCCTGGGGGTCACCCCGTTTGTAGCGCTGCTGGTAGACCTTGCCGTCGCGCTTAATCTCCACCTCCAGAGACTCTGCCAAGGCGTTGACCACGGATAGCCCAACGCCGTGGAGACCGCCCGAGACCTTGTAAGACGCCTTGTCGAACTTGCCGCCGGCGTGGAGCTTGGTCAGGACTACCTCTGCGGCCGATTTTTTCTCCGTCGGGTGCAGGTCCACGGGAATGCCCCGCCCGTTGTCAACAACAGTTACGCTGTTGTCTATATGGATCGTGACCTCGATCTGGTCGCAGAAGCCGACTAAGGCCTCATCTATGGAGTTGTCCACAACCTCATAGACCAGGTGGTGGAGCCCCCGTTCCCCGGTGTCTCCGACATACATTCCAGGTCTTTTTCTGACCGCTTCCAGCCCCTCTAGGACCTTGATTTTGTCCGCCTTATACTCAGAGTGCGATGGAGATTCTATTTGAGCCATATTTCGACTGCCCGGTGACTTAAATTTTGCTTGAAAAGTCTTGGGGTTAGATTCATTCGTGCGCAAGCAAAATTGTACCGAAAATAGGCTCAAAAGTAAAGCAGAAAATTAAACCTGGAAAAACGCAATTTTAGAATTGATCGTGGGTATGTCGGCCCACAAAAAATGACGCTGCCCGACCTTCTATATTGACAGGAAAGCGATCCTGAGGGAAAAGAAGAAGCCATGAGATCTTTTGTAGTGGCGCTCAGGTTTCTAACGCTTTTTCCCTGGCCCGGAAAGCCGCTGCTCTCTCACGAGATTGGCCGGTCCAGCCCGTTTTTTCCCGTTGTAGGATTCTTTGTGGGCCTGATTCTAGTCCTGTTGAATCGACTGTTAGAGCCCTACTTGGAATCTGAGATCTTAGGGATCGTGTTGGTAGCCGTTCTGGTGGTGGTGACCCGGGCGCAGCATTTGCAAGGGCTCAAAGTGACCTTCGACGAGATAAGCTTCCGGGTCAGAAGGGAGGGGGGGAAAAGCGGGGCACCTGAGGTTTTTGGTTTCCTGGCGGTGGCGGTGGCATTCCTGCTCGAGTCTCGCGCGATCGAGGTGATGGGGGAGGTGCGCAGCCAGGGGCTTCTGCTCGCTCCGGTGCTCGGTTTTTGGTCTGTGGTTATCTTGGCCTATAGTTCCCCGTCGAAGGCGGAGCAAAAAATCGCAGCGGTGCTGGACAGGGTGAGAGGAGTTCATCTCTTTTGGGCAACTGCGATGACCCTGCCCTTGGTGATTGGTTTTTCGGGCGGAGTCGGATTATGGATCACTCTCTGGGTCTCGCTGCTCACCCTTGCAGCCGGTTCGTACCTCCGCCGGCGCCAGGGCGGGGTGACAGGAGACAGCTTCGGCGCCGTCGCGGAGCTCAGCGAGGCTTTGGCTATGGTTCTCTATGCGTCGCTTTATTAACATCGAGCGCAGGTTGTGAAAAAATCTTGACAAATCCTTTTCGTCGTTGTAATTGTCGTTTTGTCACATTGCTCTAAGGCTTCATAGGGAAGTCCGGTGTAATTCCGGCGCGGTCCCGCCACTGTGATGGCCACGAAAGCCGCAAGAAGCCACTGTCCCGAGTTGTATCGAGGGGCGGGAAGGCGCGGCGAGTAGGTTACAGCCTAAGCCAGGAGACCTGCCTTAGAGCCTCTGAACCGGCCTCTCCGAAGGAGAGAGAAAGGTGCGCGTCTTTTCCCCTTCTGTTTACAGAGGCCCGATCGGGTTGTCTTGTATGAGGCTGGCCTCTTTTTTTCTGCTTTCCGTTGCCGCGCATGCGGCCCTTCTCACTTTGCCCGTCTCATTCATGGAAATGAGAGAGGAACGGGCAATCTCCGTGGTTCTCCTCGGCGGAACAGGAATAGGTGGGGCGGGACTGGATCAAGGAGCCGGTGGAAAGAGCGGAGAAAGAGCCAAGGGCGCTTTGACCGTGCGCCAGCATTATCCTAGTTCGCGGAAGGCGGAGGAGCAAAGTCTCTCGGTGATCAGCGGCCCAGAAGAGATGCCCGGGGAAAAGGATCAGGCTCCGCAGATCATTCCCGTGTCGTTTGACTCGGGAGTGGTTGTAGCGGGGGTGCAAGGGAAACAGGGGGTGCAAGATGGTTTTCCCTTGGGAACAGTAGAGAGTGGTGCGGGAGGGGGGTCTGGCGGAAACGGAAATTCTGTAGCAGCGGGCTCGGGTTCCGGCGGATCGGGCGCGGGAGTTGGGCTAGGCGGGTCTGGTTTTGGCATGGCCCGCTATGCGTACAACCCCAAGCCAAAATACCCGGAGGCGGCGCGGCGGGAAGGATGGCAAGGGACGGTTCTGCTCAGAGTTTTGGTGGACCAGGACGGGAAATCAAAATCCATCAAGGTCGGTCGCACCTCGGGTTTCGAGACCCTCGACCAAGCCGCCGTAGAAACAGTGAAATCCTGGCGCTTCCATCCCGCTCATTACGGGGACAAGCGGGTGGAGAGCTGGGTAAGGATCCCAATTGTGTTTAGCTTAGCCGAGTTGAGAGACTGAAGGCCGTAGTTGTTAAAAAAAGGAGGGTAACGAAGCTAGTCTTATCAACCGCAGTCGGATGCAAGGGAAAGGGGTGAAAATCCCCTGCTGCCCCGCAACTGTGATGGCCACGAAAGCCGCAGTTACCAGCCACTGCCCCGAGCTGTGTCGAGGGGTGGGAAGGCGCGGCGAGTAGGTTTGAAGCCTAAGCCAGGAAACCTGTCCATACTGCCTTGCTACCAATCCCCTTTCGCGGGAAAAGGAGGTCCTATGAAGTTCCTTTGGCTTGTTGTCTTACCTATTTTTCTCCCCATTTTCCTGCTGGCGGCGGAGCCGAAGCAGGAAGAGACCCTCGCCCCCGTAGTGGTCACCGCAACCCGTGTCGAAACGCCACAGGAACAGGTGACGACGTCGGTCACGGTGATCACCGAGAAAGAAATTCAAGAAAAGAAAGCCGAAACGGTCTTGGAGGTCCTGCGCAACGTGCCGGGCTTAGATGTGGTTCAGTCAGGTTCCCGGGGAACCACGACATCCGTGTTCATTCGCGGTTCCGAATCCGATCAGGTTTTGGTCCTCATTGACGGGGTAGAGGTCAATCTCACGACCACAGGAGGCTTCAATTTTGCCCATTTGACTACGGAAAATATCGAACGGGTCGAAATTCTAAGGGGTGCGGGAGGCACACTCTACGGCTCCCAGGCCATCGGCGGGGTGGTCCACATCATCACCAAGGCCGGCAAAGGAAAACCGGAGGTCACCTTGGCCACGGAGAACGGCAATGGTCATACCCATCGGCAGCTTCTCGCCCTCCGGGGAGGGACAGAGAAGATCGGCTATTCTCTATCAGCGTCCCGGCTGGAGTCTTCTGGGTTTCAGCGCACGAACGATGACTACCGAAACGTGGCGACTTCTAGCCGGGTAGATCTGCGCTTCACTGAAAACGCCTTGCTCAGAGGGATCTTCCATTTCCGCAAGACCGATCTGGGCAATTTCAACAACAACAACTTCAGGGCTCATGGAGCCGGCGATCCGAATGCGCGGCTGGACGACACCGAGTATCTCTTTAAGTTCGACTGGGAACAGAAGCTCCTGCCTACCTGGGATTACCGTCTGTCTACTTCCCAGTACAAGCTCCACGAAAAGTTCAGCGATGACCCCGATGCCTTTGAGACTCC
>JACPDC010000134.1 GCA_016184235.1 Deltaproteobacteria bacterium
ATCATCTGCGGCGCGACCTTTTTCCCGCCCGAGGTGACAATCAGATCCTTCTTGCGGTCGGTGATGCGCAGAAACCCCTCACCATCGATTTCGCCGATATCCCCCGTATGAAACCAACCCTCCGGGTCAATCGCCTCCCGAGTCCCCTTGGCGTCGCGATAATACTCCTTGAAGACATTCGGCCCGCGCAACAGGATCTCCCCGTCGGGCGCGATGCGGCATTCCATCCCTGGAAGCGCCGGCCCGACCGTGCCGAACTTGTACCGCTCCTGGCGGTTGACGTGGGATACCGTGGAGGTTTCGGTCAGACCGTATCCCTCTAAAATCAGGATATCCAGGGAATGAAAAAATTCGCCGATCTCCTGCGCCAGCGGGGCGCCCCCCGAAATCGCCAGACGCAATTTTCCTCCCAAGCCCGCCTGAATTTTGGCAAAGACCAGCGCGCGGGCCAGGGCATGGGCGATGCGGAGAATCCAGGGGATGGGCGCACAGTCTCTCCGGCGCCGGCTGACCCCGCTGCCTACGGATATCGCCCAGCGGAAAAGAAATCTCCGGAGAGCGCTGCCTGCCGCCAGTCTGGATCGGATCCTGCCGTAGGCGTTCTCGTAGATCCTCGGAACGGAGAAGAGCAGCGTGGGACGAATGACCAGCAGATCCTTGGCGATCGTTTCCAGCGAACGGGCAAAGCCGCAGGTATAGCCTTTCGCGACCACCATGAAATGTTCCAGCCGCCCGAAAGAATGGGCGAAGGGCAGAAACTGGAGCGTGACATCCTCCTCCGAAGAGGAGAGCGCGGCCACCCCTTTGGGCTCGCCGCTTGTCCCGGACGTATAGATGATCGTGAGATCATCCTCAGGGCGCAGGAAAGACGCCAGACGATCCAGCGCCCCTCGCTGCTCCTCGCCGTAGCGCCGCCCCCGCTCCTGGAGATCGTGGAGAGAAAGGACCCTGGGATGCTCAAGTCCGGGGGAAACGGATCCGCCCGCGGGATCTATCACGATAATCTGCTTCAGTTGTCGGAGGGACGAATCGTCGGGAGCCAGCTTGCCAAGCCTCTCAAAAGAATCTACGAGCAGCACGCCACATTCCGCATGCTCGAGGATATGGCAGACCTGGGAAGGGGTGCTCGAGGAATAGATCGGCACCGTCAGCGTGCCGATGCAGATATTGGCCCAATCGATCAGGCTCCACTCGACTCGATTGGCTGAAAAAATGGCGACCCGATCGCCCTTTTTGGCCCCGAGGGCAACCAGGCCGAGGGCGATTTCCTCAACCCGACGCAAGGTTTCTTCCCAGGTGTAGGTCTCCCAATGGCCGTTGCGCGCGAAACGGTAAAGGATGCGGTTCCCGTATCGCCTGGCCTGGGAAAGAAACATCTCGGCAAGGCTCTGGTAAGCCACGGCAGCAGTATAAAACAGCAAATGGCGAATGGCGAATGGTCCTCACCCGACCCATTGACTCTAATTGCTATTTGCTATTTGCTATTTGCGCTGTGAAAGTCATCGGTTTAACGGGCGGCATCGCCACAGGAAAGAGCACCGTAACATCCATGTTGCGTCAGCTGGGGGCGCGGATCATCGACGCCGACGAGCTTGCCCGGGAGATCGTCGGACCGGGTCAGGAGGCATGGCGGGAAATCGTCGAGGCCTTCGGCAGCGAGATGGTCCGCGCGGATCAAACCATCGACAGGGAAAAACTGCGAAAAATAATCTTCGCGGATCCGCAGGCCAGGAAGCGACTCGAGTCGATTACCCACCCCCGCATCAGGGCGCTGGCGCAGGAAAGGATCGGGCAGCTGGCGGCCGAGGGAGCGGAACTGGTCATCTATGCGGCTCCCCTGTTATTCGAAAACCAGGTTCACCTCTGGCTCCGGCCGGTGATCCTGGTGGCGTGCGCCGCAACCCTCCAGAAACAGAGACTGCTAAAAAGGGACGGTCTCAGCGAGGAAGAGGCCCGCCGCCATCTCCAGGCGCAGATGAGCCTCGAGGAAAAGAGAAAGCTGGCCGACTTCATCATTGAGAACGACGGCAGCCTGGAGGAACTGGAAAAAAAGGTTAGGGAAGTCTGGGAGAGGATCACCAAGCAGGCCATAGGCAACAGGCAACAGTAAATTCTCTTTTTCTGCTACTGCCTAACGCCTACTGCCTATCGCCTTCTTTACTTTATCCGCTCCAGGTACTTCCCCTCCGAAGGGTCCACGCGCACCTTGTCGCCCACCTGAACAAAGGGCGGCACCTGAACCGTAATGCCGGTCTCCAGCTTGGCCGGCTTATAGGAGGCGCTGGCCGTCGCGCCCTTGAGCGACGGCTCTGTCTCGACGACTTCCAGGTCCACAGTGGGAGGCGGGCTGATCCCGACAGGTTTCCCGTCAAAAAATTCGATCTCCACCACCTGGTTGGAAAGGAGATAGCCGAGGAGCTCTCCGATCTCTCCGGCGGCGAGCGAGATCTGCTCGTAGTTCTCGGTATCCATAAAGGTGTAGAGATCCCCCTCGTTGTAGAGGTACTGCATCATCCGGCTCTCCAGCGTGGCCTGCTCGAGCCGGTCCTCAGACCTAAACTTCCGCTCCGTGCCCAACCCCGTCTTGAGATTCTTCATTTTAGTCTGCATGAAGCCGCGCTTGTTACCCGGCGTCAGGTGATGCACCGAGGAGACCCGGTACAGATCTCCCTCGTAGACGATGATCATCCCCGGTCTAATCTGTGTTGCGTTGATCATACTTCTAACCTTTCATGTTTCTTTTCCAAAGGCAACCGGCTATGCATATAGTCCGCGCCAGAGCATAGCCCTCGCCACGCGCTGGATACCGATCATTAGCGCCGCCAGCCGCATGTCCACCTTCTCCTTTTGGCTCGTTCGGAGCACCTCCTGGAAGGCGCGGGTCAGAATCTCCCGGAGCTTCTTGTTCACTTCGTCCTCGGTCCAGAAGAAGTTCTGCAGATCCTGCACCCACTCGAAGTAGGAAACGACGACCCCGCCTGCATTGGCCAGGATGTCGGGAATGACGAAGACCTCTTTGTCTCGTAGAATCTCATCAGCCTCAGGGGTCGTCGGCCCGTTGGCCCCCTCTGCAACGATCCGGCACTTGAGTCTCCCTGCATTCTCTCTCGTGATCTGCATCTCGCCGGCAGCCGGAACCAGGATATCGCACTTTAGTTCCAGGAGCTGATCCCCGGGAAACTTCTCTCCCTTAGGAAATTTGTCCAGACGAGGATTGTTTTCCTTAAACTGGATGAGCTCATCGATGGGAAGCCCTTTACCGTTAGTTACCGCGCTCGACCGATCACTCACGGCAAGAACTTTAACCCCCAGACCGGCAAGTTCTTTGGCCGTCACAGACCCAACATTGCCGAATCCCTGGACCGCCGCGCTGCATTTCGCCAAATCGATCCCGAGATGCTTGGCCGCCTCGATGATCGTGTAGACCACGCCGCGACCGGTCGCCTCGCGGCGGCCCAGGGTTCCTCCGACAGCCACTGGCTTACCGGTCACCACTCCCGGCACGGCAAATCCCTTATGCTGGCTGTAGGTGTCCATGATCCACGCCATGACCTGTTCGTTGGTGCCCATATCCGGAGCCGGCACATCGACCTCAGGCCCGATGAAATTAAGGATCTCCGCCGTATAGCGCCGGGTCATCCCTTGAAGCTCGTTGCGGGAAAGCTCAGCGGGATCACAGGCTATCCCCCCCTTTGCCCCACCCAGTGGCAAGCCCACCAGCGAGCACTTCCAGGTCATCCACATCGCCAGCGCCGAAACCTCCCCGAGATTGACATCGGGGTGATAGCGTATGCCTCCTTTGAACGGGCCAAGGACATCGTTGTGTTGTACCCGGTAACCGGTGAATACGTGAACCCCGCCATCGTCCATGCGTGTCGGGACACTAACGATCAAGGCCCGATCCGGCCGCTTTAGTCTGGCGGCGACATTCGGATCGAGGTTGAGTTTTTGAGCAGCGCTCTCGAACTGTTGGACAGCCATCTCGTTCGCCGGGCTGCGCCATTCAATCGTTGCCATAATTTCCTCCCCTTAATTCTTCATCCCCCCTCGTGTTCGTTGCTCGTGTCTCGTGCTCGTTGAACCGTTTGAACTGTTTAAACCGTTCAAGCCGTTCAAATCGTTCAACGTTTGAACTCTTGAACCTTTGAACTTTTCAACTTCTATTTATCCCGGCGGCCAGGTAAAAGGCCTGCCCCCCAACAGGTGGAAATGGAGATGATAGACGCTCTGCCCCGCCCCGGTGCCGTTGTTGACAACCAGACGGAAGCCGCCCTGTGAGATCTTCTGCTCCTTCGCCACCTGAGAAGCGACATAACAGATCTCTCCGACAAGCCCTTTATCCTCCTCCCCGACATCCGCGAGCGTTTCTATGTGTTTGCGCGGCACGATGAGGATATGGACCGGCGCCTTCGGGCTGATGTCCCGGAAAGCCACGATGGTCTCGTCCTGATACACGATGTCGCCTTTGATATCGCCTCTCACAATACCGCAGAAAAGACATCCACTCACAGCCGCGCCCCTTTCTTATCGACCCTCTATCCTCAATCCTCTGAATCGTCAGGACAATAGGCGACAATCTTCCCGTCGCTGATCTTCAAAGGCACGTTTTGCAGAAAGGCCCCGAAGCAGGGGCCCCAGACGCACTCGCCGGTCGCCGGCTCGTAGGTTGCCCCGTGGTTGGCGCAGATAAGATAACGCCTGTCCTCGGTAAAAAACTCATTATCGATCCAATCCATGGAGATGGGAATGTGGCGGCAGCGATTGACGTAGGCGTAGACGCTCCCCTCGTAGCCGACCAACAAGCCCTCCACATCTCTCCCCTGACACTTGAGGCGAAATTTCTTTGTCATCCCATGCGACAGCTCTCCTGTTCGAGCCACTACTCTGCCCCGGCCGATTTTCTTTTGGCCCTCCGCCATCGGTTTCCTCCTAGTCGGCCAGATAGGAGAGGTCCCCGGGCGGGCAACCCACCAGCACCTCCCCTTGATCCACGAGCACGGGCAGCGGGTAGAGGGAGAGGCCTTTGCAGGGTCCTTCGAGGCACAGTCCGGATGCCGGATCATAGAGCGCGCCGTGCGTCAGGCAGATGAGCTGCCGGCGGTCCTCTGTGAAAAACTGGTAGCGGACGAAATCCAGCGGGGTGGTCATGTGGCGGCAGCGATTGACGTAGGCATGAAATCTTCCCTCATAATTGATCAGGAAGGCGTCCACGCGGTATTTCTGGCAGATCAACCAGAACTTCTTGACCGACCCCGGCTGCATTTCCTCGACCCGGGCGATCACCCTTCCGCCTCGCCTGCTCTCGCGCTCCATCCTGGCCTTCTCGCGGAGAAAGAAATATCGCCGGAGGGACAAACCCGCGAGGTA
>JACPDC010000135.1 GCA_016184235.1 Deltaproteobacteria bacterium
GCCTCCCACCAATCCGACCCGCTTGTTCGCGAGGCCGCGCTCTTCGAGCAGCCCGCCGGCGCCGTTTCCGGTATTGGCGCCGGCCCAGCGGACGTCGCGCACGACCGAGAGGACGCGGGCCATTGGCACGTGATTGTAGAGCTGCATGAGCAGCACGGGCTCTTGGTCCTGCTGGAACAGCACGTAGGCCTCGCGCCCGCCCGGCCAATCGGTGAGCCAGAAGACCTCCGAGGCGTAGCGCCCGGCGCCATAGACGAGCAGGGCATGGACGTTGTTTTGCTCCATCAATTTTCGCGCGCTCGCGTGGCGGCCGGCCATCTCGCCTTGGGAAAATCTCGGGAACTGTGAGCTCTCGCGCATTGAAATCCTCCTCGAAGTCGGACATCCAAGGGTGATAGCGGAGATTATCCGATGATGAGCGGAACTGTCAACGCAAGCCCTTCGGGATTTCAAATAGCAAATTTTAAATCTCAAATCTGAGATCTGAGATCTGCAATGTGAGATTCCTCGCGGAGCGAGGATTACCGGCTGTGCTCTTTGCGGTGGGCGTAGAGATCGGTGGCGGTCTTGAGCGCGATTAAGAGCAGCAGGGCCGCCGCGGGAGTTCTGAATATCATGGTAAGGCCGCCGCCGAGGATGATGGTGAGGTGCATCACGATGATGCGCTTGTAGGGCTCGCCCATCTGCGTCTTCGTATCCATGCCCAGGTACTCGCGCCGGCCGATGTAATTCGTAAAGAAGGAAACGCCGTGGCTGATGAAGAGGGCCATGAGGGCGGGCCAAAGCGGCGCGAACAGATCGAGCAGGGCGTTCCACACCCCGGGCTCGGGGCCGGCGGCGTCAAGCCCGCGCACGAAGAAATAATAGATGAACAGGAAATGGCCGGCCACGAATCCACCGAAGTGGCCGACAAAGAATGGGGCCACGAAAATAGCGGCCCATTTTGCGACGACCGCCAGCTTGATCACGTTCCAGAAGCCGATCACCGCGCTCTCCGCCCAGAAGAGCACCATCACCTCGCCGAGCTTCCAGTCCAGGAAGAGCACCCCTGCAAGGGGAACCAGGTTCGCCCCGATCAGGGCGAGGGTGGAAGGGGAGGCAAGCGGAGGAGGGGGCTCCCGGCGTTCGGGGGGAGCCGCCGCCCGAGCGCGCGACGGGGCCGGAGAGGGCGCGGCGGTTTCGTCCGCCGCGACGCGGGGGACGCGCGCGGCCGCATCGCGGATTACCGCGATCAGCTTTTCGGCCTCGGCGCGATCCATCGCATCGCCCAGGCCGCTGCTGCCGTTGCCGTAGTCAAACGATATCCGCACGGTCTCCTTGGGATGGCGCTCGGCGACCTCCAGCCGGAGGTTGCGGATCTTGGCGAGGTCGTATTCACAGCGGAGCCGGAGCGGGCCGAGGCGCGGCGTGTATATCAGACGCTCGCCAGCTACCTGCGCGGATTCCCCGTAAAAGAAGAAGAGGACAGTCATCGCGCCCAAAAAGAAGACGCCGACCGACCAGCCCAGGACCCAGAACCCTTGAAACAGGATGAAGGCGAGATCGAAGACGCTCCTGATCTCGTGGCCGCGCATCGAGGAGATCTGGCTCCAGGCGATGGCGGCAAAGATCACGAACGCGACCCCGAAGAAGATCCCCACAGGCCACATGCGCCGCGGGGGAAGGGGGAGAGGCGTGCCGCCCTTCTCGTCGCGCAGCGAGATTCCGAAGCGTTCCGGTCGGGCCTTGCGCATCCGCATATTTTGAAGCAGAGAGTATTTGATAATGAGGTGCTACGTCAACTTAGACTCTTCTCGGCGAAACCGGTGGACATATACTCCCAATTGGAGTAATGAGGCGTCAAAATATATGGAAGAGCCGCACCCCAAGCCGAAGGGAACCATCGCCGTCCTGCTTATTTTTGCCGCGATCATCGTGCTCTTGTGGGGCGGAGTTTACCTCGCGCTGCTGCTGAGGGGCGCGACGCAATGAGCGGCTTTAGGGTAGACCCGTATGAGAAGGGGTGGATGCTGGCGAGCGCGGCCATTCTCCTCCTGTTTCTCCTGGCTGTCGCTGCCAGCGCCTTCTACGGCTTCAGCCTGCCGGGTCATGAAGGGCGCGTGGCGCCGGGACGCTCGGCCGTCGAGCCTCCCTTTGCCAACCCGCTTGTGGTCGAGCGCGGGCCGGGCCGTTATGAAGCCTACCTGCGGGCCCAGGTATGGGCCTTCGTTCCCAACGAGATCAGGGTGCCGGCCGGTTCGACCGTCACCTTTTACCTCACGAGTCCCGACGTGCAGCACGGCTTCTTGATCGAGCGGACCAACGTCAACGTGATGGTCGTTCCCGGTCAGGTGAGCAAGATCACCTCCCGCTTTGACGAGCCCGGGGAGTACCGCTTCCTTTGCCAGGAGTACTGTGGCTTGGCCCATCACGTCATGTTCGGGAAAGTCGTCGTGGAGCCGCGCTCTTAAGGGGAAAGGATCATGGCTGAGAACGACTTCCGGCTCGAGGAGCGACTGACCGCCTGGCACATAGGCATCGCTCTCGGGGCCCTTTTCCTGGGCAGCTGGTTCGGGCCGCTCCAGGTGCTGGAGCATATCGGCATCGACCTTTACGGCAAGCTCGCGCCGGGCATCAAGAGTTACTATCAGGGACTGAGCCTGCACGGCGTCCTCAACGCTCTGGTATGGACCACATTTTTCATCACCGGCTTTCTCACCTTTTGCGCGGTTCACAGCCTAAAGATGAAACTGCGCTACCCGTGGGTGAACATCCTGGGCCTCGTCTTGATGGTGGCGGGCCTCTTGATGGCGGCGGCGCCGCTCCTCCTGAACGCCGCCACCGTGCTCTACACCTTTTATCCGCCGCTCAAAGCGAATCCTTTTTTCTACATCGGCCTCACCCTGGTGGTGGTGGGCTCCTGGCTCACGGGCTTCGGCCTCTATTTCACTCTGGCCGGGTGGCGCAAGGCCCATCCGGGCGCGCGCACTCCGTTGATCGCCTTCGGCTCGGTCCTGACCATGGTCATGTGGCAGATCGCCTCCCTGGGGATCGCAGCCGAGATGCTGTTCCTGCTGATTCCATGGTCTCTAGGGATGGTGCAGGGGACCGATCCGCTGCTTGCCAGAACCCTCTTTTGGTTTACCGGCCATCCGATCGTTTATTTCTGGCTCCTGCCGGCTTACGTCTCGTGGTACGGCATGCTTCCCAAGCAGGCCGGGGGAAAACTCTTCAGTGATCCTCTGGCGCGGCTCGCCTTCTGGCTCTTTTTAGTCCTCTCCATTCCCGTGGGATTACACCATCAGTTTACCGATCCTGGGATATCGCCGACCTGGAAAGCTCTGCACGCGATCCTGACCTACGCGGTGACGTTTCCGAGTCTACTAACCGCCTTTACCGTCATCGCATCTTTGGAGCTCGGCGGCCGCGCTCGGGGAGGAAAGGGGCTCTTCGGTTGGATCCGCAAGCTTCCCTGGAAAGATCCCTCTTTTAGCGCGCAAGCCGTGGCGATGCTGATATTCGCGCTGGGCGGTGTCGGCGGAATCATCAACGCCTCCTACAGCGTGAATCTGGTGGTGCACAACACTCTGTGGATCGTCGGTCACTTTCATCTCACTCTCGGCACCGCGGTCACGTTGAGCTTTATCGGGATCACCTACTGGCTTGTGCCGCGGCTGGCGGGAAAGGAGTTGTGGAGCTTGCGGGCGGCTCGGATCCAAGTATGGCTTTGGCTGATCGGCATGCTGCCCTTTTCCCTCAGCCATCACTTTCTCGGGCTCCGCTTCGGCGTGCCGCGCCGCACGATGCTTGGCGCCTCGCCTTACCTTTCGCCCGAATGGAACCCGCTGCTGATCCTGGCGGCGCTCGGCGGCCTCTTGCTCTGGGCGAGCCTGCTTCTTTACTTCTTCGTGGTCGTGGGAACGGTTTTTGGCTCGCGCAAGCTGGCTCAGCCGGCGGAGATGCCGGTGGCGGAGGCGCTGAGAGATGCGCGGGAGACTCCCGCATGGCTGGATAGCTGGAGACCTTGGCTGGTCGCGACCATTATCTTGATCTTGCTTTCCTACGGCCCGCCCCTCATCGATCTGGTGCGCAGCGCCGATCTCTCGTCCCCAGGCTTGAGAGTCTGGTAGAACAACTACGGGCGGCGATTTAGAGCTTTAGCAGCCGTCTGGCGTTGCCTTCGAGGATCAATTGCCTTTCCTCGCCGGAGCACTCGAGCGCCTCGATCTTCTCTACCGTCATCCAGTCGCCCAGCGTGTAGGGGTAGTCCGTGCCGACCAGAATATGCTCGGGGCCGGCGACGCGCTTCAAGTAGTCCAGCGTATCGACCCGGTAGACCATGCTGTCGAAGTAGAGATTCTTCAAGTACTTGCTCGGAGGAGAAGAGGCCTGGGCCGCCCTGGAGCCGGAGCGCACGCCGTGGCCTTTGTCGAGCCGTCCGAGCTGGTAGGGGAAGAAGCCGCCGCCGTGCAGGACGCAGAGTTTGAGATTGGGAAACCTGTCGAACACGCCGCTATAGCTCATGTAGGCCAGGCTCAGGGTGCTGTCGGCCGGATTGCCGCAGATCAGCCTGAGGCCGTAGCCTTCCATCCGCTCCGAGCCCGCGACATCCTCGGGATGCATCACGATCAGCACGTCGAGCTCCTCGGCCTTTTTCCAGAACGGGTCGAACTTCGCGCTGTTGTAGTATTCGCCGTTCACGTTGGAGCCGATATAACCGCCGCGAAAACCGAGCCCAGAGCGACGAAGCGGTCCGGGTGGCTCCGCACCAGCTCGTGCGACCCCTCGTTGTAAAGGCGGCACCACTGCTCGCCGCGCTCGCCGTCCAGGCGATAGCCGAGGCTCGCCGTATGGGCGATCAGGGCGCCGATGGCGATTTTCCCCTTCTCCATGATCGCGAATCTCCGCTCCAGCTCCGAGAGATCCGGATTGAGCGTGAACTTGGGGCCGCCGGAAAACGAGACCGTGGTCTCGCCGTTTTTGCTCTCGGTCGCCTCCACGCCTAGAGCCGTGCCGTGGCGCCTGGCCTCCTGGAGGAGAGAAGGGGGCACGTAGTGGTGATGGATGTCGATTGCCGTGCCGGCCATAGCTTTATGCGCTCTTTCTCTTTGTCAATGAAGCCGGGGCGGTCGCGTTACATCACGTCTGCCGGACGCTCGTATTTTGCCTTGCCTCTGCGCTCTTTGATCGTGGGGTAGGCGATGATTACTACAGTGAGCACAACGAGGAAAATGACGCTGGGGAAAACCAGCCACTTGGCCCCGTAAGCCGCGGTCGAGATCCACAGATAGTTTTCCGCGATCTTACCCAGGATCAGTCCCAGGATCAGCGGCGGCCTCGGCCAGCCTTGCAGCACCATGTAGTAGCCCATGACGCCGAATATAAGGGTAACGATGAGATCGTTGAGGCTGTTATTGGCGGTGAAGGAGCCGATGAAGACGAGCATGAGAAGAAACGGGATGAGCAGCCCGCCGCGGATGAAGGTCAACGCGGCAAGCTGGTTCAGGATGAGGAAGCAGACCGCGGCGACGATGAGATTGGCGATGATCAGAATCCAAACCATGGCGAAGGTCACATCGAGGCGCGTCTTGAGCATCTCCGGCCCCGGTTGAAGGCCGACGATCAGCAAGGCGCCGAGGAGAAGGGCCATGGCGCCGCTGCCGGGGATGCCGAACGCCACTGTGGGAATGAGATCACCGCCCCGGGTGGAATTATTGGCCGCCCCCGGGCCCAAGACCCCTTCGATGGCGCCCTTTCCCGCCTGGTTTCTGTCTTTCAGGCCCTGCACGGCATGGCCATAGGCCATCCATTGGGCCACGTTGGCGCCCAGCACGGGAAGCACGCCGAAATAGACGCCGATGAGGCTGCAGCGCATCACCAGCCAGAAGTGGCGGAAGGTGTCCTTCACCCCCTCCATAACCCCGGTCAATTTTTCTTTGGGTTTCTCTGAGATGCTCGTGCCCCTGACCGCCAGATCGACGATTTCCGGAATGGCGAAGAGCCCTACGGTAACCGGGATGATATCCAGGCGGTCCCAGAGATAGAGGGAGCCGAAGGTGTAACGCAGCGCCCCGGTCTGGGGATCGACGCCGATCGCGGCCAGCATAAGACCCAGGCCGCCCGCGAGCAGCCCCTTGACCAGGGATGGCCCGCTCAAAGTCCCGATAAAGGTGATTCCCATGATGGCGATGACAAAGAGCTCCGGCGAGCCGAAGAGGAGCACCAGGGGCCGCATAATGGGGATGGATATGGCCAGGGACAAGGCGCCGATGGTCGCGCCTACGACAGAGCTCGTGATGGCCGCCCCTAACGCCCTGCCGGCCTCGCCCTTTTTGGACATGGGATAGCCGTCGAGGATGAGGGCGGCGGAGGAGCCCTCCCCGGGAATGCCGAACAGGATCGAGGTGATATCCCCGGTGGTTCCGGTCACGGCGAGCATCCCCAGCAGGAAGCAGAAGGCCTCCACGGGTTCCTTGATCGTGTAGGAGAAGGGCAGCATCAAGGCCAGGGTCGCGAGTCCTCCCAGCCCCGGGAGAAGGCCGACGAAGAAGCCGACCGTTATTCCGATCAGGAGATAGCCGAAGGCCGGCCAAGCCAGCACCTGCCAGAAACCACTGATGAAGGGATCGAGCATGTCGTATGTCCTCTAGCTTTCCAGCGCTATTTTTTTCCCAGCATTTTCTTCATCCGCGCGACGGTCTCGGGAGGCTGGGACATGACCTCTTTAGCCAACGTTTCCATCTCCTCGCCGCTGGTCGGATCGATTTCGAGTTTTTTCTTCTCGGCGTCGCCCTTGACGTCCGGGCTGTTCACGACCTTGGCGAAGGCCTCGCGCAGGATCTTCAAGCGCTCCGGCGGCGTTCCCGGCGCCAGGACATAGGGACGTCCGAAGTCGCCGGCCGCCAGGGTTAAGGTGGCCAGGCGGCGCCCTCCCTCCGTCGCCTTGTACCGGTCCATCAGCTCATGGATGGTCGGGGCATCGGGAAGTTTGGGATCCCGTTTTCTTCCGGTTTGAAAGAGCACGCGGACAAAACTCTGCTTACGCCAGGTGTGGAAAGGCTCGCGGGCGAAGAAGGCTGTGATGGTAAAGGCGCGGCATACGACCTCGCCTCGCTCCACCGCCAAGTCGATATCTTGCCCGGCCTGGTAGCCCATAACGACATTGAATTTTGTCCCGATCACTTCCTCTAGAAGCTTCGGAACCCAGTAGGCTGTCGAGGTCGTCCCGGTTGCCCCGCATTTGGGAGCCTCGGATGCCTTGCGCACGTCATCCATCGTCTTGTAAGGGGTATCCGCGCGCATGTAGAGGAGATGATTGGAGGTCACCGGGCTGCCGATCCAGCCGAACTTGTTCCAGTCAAACTTAACCTCCGTGCGGCCGATAAGCTGGTCG
>JACPDC010000136.1 GCA_016184235.1 Deltaproteobacteria bacterium
GACGGGCAGGCTGATGGTTAACGTCGTGCCCTCGATCGGATCGCTCTGGACGTCGATGCGGCCGCCGTGCATGCTGACGATGTGGTGCGCCACGAAAAGACCGACGGTGCTCACGTCCGCGCCGCGTCTGCGGAGCTTCTTCCTCCGGTCGAAGAGCAGCGGGATTTCCTCTTGAAAAATGCCGGCGCCGCTGTCCTTCACGGCGATCGCAAGCCGGTCGCCCTCGAGCCGCGAGCTCACGGTGACACTGCCTCCGAGGGGCGACAGGGTGATGGCGTTGCTGATCAGAATGCCGAGCGCGCGCTCGATCTGGACCGCGTCGACGGAGATCGCCGGGAGATCGTTGACGGCTTCGAGAGCGAGGTCGACATTCTTTGCGATCGCCTCGCCCTGTTTGTCCTGAACCGCCAGCTCCAGGATCTGCTTGATCTCGAAGGGATTCTTTTGCAGCTCGAATTTCCCCGCTTCGATGTCCAGGGCGCCGGTATGGTTCATGACCAGATCGAAGAGCCGCCGGGCTAGGGAGCCGATGCGCTTGATGGAGAGGAGCTGATTCGGCTCGGCCCGCTCCGGGCTGATCGTGGAAGCGATCTCCAGGTAGCCGATCATGGCGGCCAAAGGGGATTTGAGATCCTCCGCGATGTCGGCAAGGACCTCGTCTACCGCCTTTTCTTTTGGTCCTCCGTCGCCGCGCTCGAGAGCGCTGCGCAGCTTGTTTGCCTCTTCCTGATAACGTCCGGCCTCCGCACGGAGCCTCTCGCTCTCCTCACGGGAGCGTCCCGCCTCGGCCTTTAGCCTCTTTTTCTCCTCGTTTCTGGATATCGCCTGGGGAAGCTCCTGGAGGTGGGAGAGATCCGGCTGTTTGATGACGAAGTCCCACGCCCCTTGGCTGAGCGCTTCGTCCACGACCGTGAGCCTTTCCAGGGAAGCCAGAACGACTATGGCAACGTTGGGAAACGTGCTGTGAATCTTTTGCACCGCCTCGATGCCCGCGCGCTGGAGGTCCAGATCCAGGATGACGCTGTGGTTGTTGTCGCTCTCCAACGCCGCCAGACAGGCCGCCAAATCCTGGACGGGGAGCGCCTGGATGCCCTTGGCGCCCAGCTCGTCCCGGGTCTGATTCGAGGGCCTTTTTCCTCCCTCCAGCAAAAGGACTTTGATTTTTTCCATTGACTCGGTTCGCGCTGTTCCCGAAATCCTCAGGATTGGGTGACCTCAACCCACTCGGCTCTCGGAGTTCCCCACTTCATGGTCTGCACCCGGCCGAGAAATTTCTGATCTTCGTTTCTGAATTCCACCACTCCATCCATGATGTATTTGATGTTGTTGAGGGTCTGATCATCGCAGGCCCCTTGTTCGACGACGAAGATGGTCGAGACGTCGGCAAAGTGGCCCGAGCGCGCCAAAAAGGCGAGAAAACGCTGTACGTAGGGAAGCTCGAAGTTGAGAAAGAGGCTGGAAATCGAATCCACCGCCCGCCTGCCCCCCTTCTTCAGCCGGTCGGTTTGTCCCAGCTCCGCTCCCGCGTCGCTGATCAGGGCGGAGAGATCGGCAAGCTCCAGCCTCCCGGTAATGGCGAACTTTTCCTCGCTGGACGTTCTCCCTCCGCTCCACGAATAGGCGTCCACGAAACGCATTTGCTCCTGTCCCTCGCAGCCGGAGATGTCCAGAGCGTACTTTGAGCCCAGCTCCCTGCGCACCATGGACGGATCGTCGTCGACGCAGACGAACATGCATTTTTCGCCTTTTTTCAGCCCTTGCGCCAGGAAGAGACGGGAAAAAAACGACTTCCCGCTTCCCAGAGAGCCGAGGATCAGGATGTTGGAGCCCGGCGGCACCGGGGCGCCAAAGAGCTGCTCCAGGGCATCGTCTGTGGGGTTCAGCCGCCGCGCCGGCGTGGTCGGCTTGGCCGGCGCAGCAATGACTTCTTCCTTCAGCACGATGGGCTGGGCCGGCTGGATCACAGGCTCGGAGGCCGGGGCCGCAGGCCGGACCGGCGGGGCCGCAGGCGGTGGCGCTTCGACTTTCTTGACCGCGCTTCTCTCCAGGATGCTGGCCACGCGCGCCTTGAGGACCTTCAAAGAAAAGGGCTTGGTGATGTAGTCGTCGGCGCCCACCTGGTATCCTTTGATCCGGTCCTCGTCCGTGGACAGGGCCGTCAGCATGATTACCGGCGTCATGGCGAACTGGGGCAGCTCACGCAACTTGTGACACACCTCGTAGCCGTCCATTTCGGGCATCATGACATCCAGGATGACGAGGTCCGGGCCCAGCCCGGGGATCTTTTCCAGTGCTTCTTTCCCGTTATAGGCGAAGTGGACTTCATACCCTTCCGCGCCCAAGGCCATCCGGTAGAGCTCGCAGAAGTGGTGGTTGTCCTCGGCGATAAAGATTTTTTTTTCGTTGGCCATAACGTTTCCTCTAAAGAATTAGAGAACCGGTTTCAACACAATGCCCTTTTCTCTCACGATGTTGAATTGATGTTCCATCAGATCGATGGCGGTGCCGCGCATCTTGCGGATCAAAAGAGTCCTCTATCGCTCCGTCGCCCGCGCCCGTGATACCGGGGATGGCGTACGATGTGAGCAGGTTGGTGGTTCCCATGGTGTCCTGGAGCGAGTGAACCAAGGTGCGCACGTGTTCCTGGGCGCGTACGGAGGAATCCCGGGAGAGAATCAGCGGTCCGACAGGATCGATGACCACCCGGCTGGCTCCCATTCTCTTGACATAGGCGGTCAGGTCCGCAACCGTCTTTTGGACGTCCACCTCTTTTTCTTTGCCCGCCCCCATGCGCGAGCTGAACAGGGGCGAGGCATCGAGGATAAGCAGGCTCTTCTGTTCGATATACTTGAGCAAGTCCCAGCCTAGCGAAGCGGCCTCTTCCAGAATATCGGCGGGCTTCTCGTCCACGGCGACATAGACCGCCTTTTCCCCCTCCATGAGCCCTTTCAATATGAATTGGATGCAGAATATGCTTTTGCCTGTTCCGGATTCTCCGGTAATGAGGTACGATTTGCCTTCCGGGAATCCCCCCTCGATCAACGGATCAAGGCCGGGGATGCCGCTGGAAACTCTTTTTTTATCCATGGCCTAAGGCTGTTACTTTTAACACCTTTTTCCGGGGTTTGAAAGCTTTCCGTTTGAATTGGCTCAAGGGTGCGGCTAGAATCCGTTGCCATGTCCCGTTACCTGAGAAAAACCATTGCCGCGTTGGAGGGTTACGTTCCCGGGGAGCAGCCGAAGAACGGCGGTTTTATCAAGCTCAACACCAACGAGAACCCCTATCCTCCCTCGCCGCGCGTCCTCTCTGCCCTGCGCCACGCAGCGGACCGTTCGCTGCGTCTCTACCCGGAGCCTCTCAGCGACAGCCTGAGATCCCTGGCGGCCGCGAGCTTCGGGCTAAAGGCCGGAAATATCATGGCCGGCAACGGTTCCGACGAGCTGTTGTCGATCGTCGTGCGCTGTTTCGTGGGGCCGGGAGACCGGGTGGTCTACCCGGTCCCGACCTACACCCTTTATGACACGCTGATCGCGATCCAGGAAGGGGAGAAGGCGCAGCTCGATTATCCGCCTGATTTTTCTCTCCCAGAGGCGCTCTACGGCGAGAAGGCCGCCTTGACTTTTCTCTGCAATCCCAACTCTCCCTCGGGGACCCTGGTTCCCGTCCGGGAGATCGAGCGGCTGGCTGGCTCTGTAACAGGTCTCCTGGTCGTGGATGAGGCGTATATCGATTTTGCCGAGGCCGCGGAGGTATCCGCCATTCCGCTGACCGGAAAATTTTCCAACGTCGTCGTGCTGCGCAGCTTTTCCAAATCCTTTTCCCTGGCGGGAATGCGCATCGGCCTCGCCTTTGCGGCGGAGGAGATCATCGCGGGCATGATGAAGGTCAAAGACTCGTACAATCTCAACCGCTTGAGCCTGGCTGCCGGGGTGGCGGCGCTCGAGGATCGCGCCTGGATGGAGCGCAACGTGGCGCGAATTCAGCGCAGCCGCCGGAAGCTCACCCGCGGGCTGAAGAAGATGGGATTTCAGGTCTACCCCTCCCAGGCCAATTTCGTGATGGCGCGAAGGGAAGGGGAGAATCTCAGCGCGCTCTACGAGGAGCTCAAGCGGCGCAAGATCCTCGTGCGCTACTTCGACCTGCCGGGTCTTAAGGACAGTCTCAGGATTACCGTCGGCACGGCGCAGGAGGTGGAGGCGTTACTAAAGGAGTTGGAGTCGATTCCCAGGGGATTATAGGCCCGGGGGGCTATCGAAGGGCCGATGCGTCAGGCGAGGAGCATCAAGCGTATCTTCCGTGGCGCGTATCACAGGTGTATCGCATCGGACCTGAGAGAGACTCTCGGGCCGGCTGACAGCAGATAGGCCTTTTTCAACGGCCTGTGGAGGGACGGACTATGAAATCCATCACCGTTACCGAGCTGGACCACATCGTTCTCAACGTAAGGGATATCGATGCCTCGCTCGCCTTCTATACCGGGGTGCTGGGCCTCAAGGCGGAGCGCGTGCAGGAATTCAAAGAGGGCAAGATCGGCTTTCCCTCGGTGCGCATCAACGGCGACACCATCATCGATCTCTTTCCTCTGAAGAATGCCTCTGCCAGGCAGGCCGGCGCCGGGCAGGCGGCGGGAAATCTCAACCACTTCTGCCTGGTGGTCGAGAAAGAAGATTTCTCCGGCATCGTCGATTATCTGAAAGGGCACAGCGTCGCCATCCTGCGGGGCCCGATCTCCCGCTGGGGCGCGCGCGGCCGGGCGACTTCAGTCTATTTTCACGATCCGGACGAGAACGAAGTAGAGATTAGATGTTATTAGCGTGGAGCTGGTGTGTGAGGAAGCGCCGGAGCTCGCGCACATCGTCCAGCTCCTCCAGGGCGTTCACACGCCGGATGATTTCCTCGGTCCGCTCAGCACCCAGTACCGGCGCCATCAGGAGCCGCGCCTTCGCGTTCACCCCCTCCGTATCCAGGGGGTTCTCCCTCGTGCCGGGGGCATGACGGGTAAAGTGGCTCACGGTCCGCCCATCCCTGAGCGTCACCTCGACGAAGCCGCTGCGCGGCGCCGCCGGATCCATAAGGGCTCGATCGGCCACCAGTTGAACGCGCTCCTTCACGGCGCGCACTTGCGGGTCTGCCATGCGTTCATAAGAGTGGCTGTCCGAGAAAGAGACGGTGCCATCCACTAAGGCCACCGCGATGATGTGCTGGCAGTTGACGTCCGGCATGGAGCGGTTATCGACGATGCGGGCGCCGTCCTCCGGCAGCCTGACGACGATGCGCTCCACGTTGTTCGCGGTGAGCCCGTGCTCGCGGCGCAGCCTCAGGAATGCGTCCAAGGGGGCCTGGATCGGGTAGCCCACGGAGAAGGGCTTGATGGCGGTCTCGGTGACGAAGAAGCGGCTCCCCAGACCCGCCACCATTTCCTCCGGCTTTGGTTCCGTGGACAGGGCCTCGAGCGCGTTGTGCTCGCCATCGAGCACGTCCCAGACTCCGGTAAATCCTGTCTGGACCATGATGGCCGCGGTGACGCCGTTGCGGGCGCCCATGCCGGCGAAGTCGAAGGCCTTTTCGACGTGCTCGCTGTCCCGGACCCAGCTCCACACCCCGGACACCTGCTGGGCACCATAGGAAAGCGCGTAGCGCATCCCCTTTTCATCCAAGCGGGCCAAAGAAGCCGCGGCCGCCGCGCTGCCGAAGGTGGAGCTTACGCCTTCGGCGCTGCGGTGCGTGGCGCGCACCAAATCCGGTCCGAGGGCCAGGAGAAAGCGGCAGCAGAGGTCGTAGCCGAGCGTGACCGCGCGCAGCAGCTCCGTTCCTGATCTGCCCTCGCGCTCGGCCATGGCCAGCGCCGCGGGCACGACGGCGCAACCGGGATGCGCCTTGGTGACCGGCTCGAAGTCATCGGTTTCGTCGGCGTGGGCGAACATCCCGTTGGCCAGAGCGGCGTTGATAGCAGAAGTCGTGATATCCGTGGTGAGGACGGTGGCCTCCGGGACGCCGCCTTGTGCCCGCGCGTAGCGGATGGCCATCTCTCCGGGCTTGAGCCGGGCTCCTGAAACCATCGCCGCCAGCGCGTCCAGGATGCGATGCCTGGCTTCCCGCGCCACCTCCGTCGGGAGGCTGCGCTCCCGGGCCGCCACCATATAGGCCGCTAACCGGCCGGTGATATCAGCCGCAGCCATCTAAGGCGTCCAACTCCCGCATATTTTTACTTCAATCCGAAGAGCCTCTGAGCGTTCCCATACCCAAGGTTCTCGGCCGTTGCCGGGCGGAGCTGAGAGAGCAATTCGCGGAAGCGATCGATGCGTTCGGCGTAAAAATCCAACGCCGGCGTATGGGCCGCATCGGTGCCCAGAAGGAAACGATGAGGGAATTCCTCGAAAAGGAGCTTCACCTCGGGAAAGAGCTTTCCCGATCCGTCCTCGATCAAGTGCATCCAGGGCGTCTGCTTCGGCCAGTACCGTCCATATCCGCCCTGCCGAGTGGCGGTCATGCCGCCCAAATCACACGTCAGATTAGCGTAGCGGGTTAGGAATTCGCGGATCTGTTGGGCGCTGCTCCGGCCGCAGTGGTGCGCCCAGACGAACTTGGCGCCGCGTTTAGTCTCGAGCAGCTGCGCCATCGCCGTCACTTTTTCCGGCTCGGCCTCCAGGTGGATCAGCACCGGAAGACGGTATTTGACGGCCACCTCGGCGATGCGATGCATGAGGTAGCTGTTCACCGGAAGATCGACATCACCTCCTCCTTGGACGCCGAAGTTCGTGTAGGCATAATGTTTCAGGATGAATTCGCCCAGGCCGAAATAACCGCCGGATTGCAATTTTTTTTCCGCTTGTTGGAGAAAGTTGTCCCCGATCTGAGTGGGGCCTTCCCATACCTGGCGATTTCGACCGCCGAGGTCGCCGCGTTGCCCGGCCACGAAGGGGATGAAGCGGCCGGGAAATTTCCGGGCAAATTCAAGGGCCTGTTCGTCGCGTCCATTGCCGGCATCTTTGGCGCCCCGGTAGTAGCGGGCCATGAGGACCATGCTTTTGACTCCGGCG
>JACPDC010000137.1 GCA_016184235.1 Deltaproteobacteria bacterium
ACATGAAGAGGACTTATCAACCGAGCAACGTCAGACGCAAGAGGACCCACGGCTTCTTAGCACGCATGGCAACGCCGGGCGGACGCAACGTCCTTAGACGAAGAAGGGCGAAGGGACGGAAGAGGCTAACCGTCACAGTCCCGCCGAAGCGCCCTCGCACCTAGGGCCGTTATTCGTTATTGGTGATTTGTTATTCGCGCCCTCCACTCCCCGAAACGAATTAACGAGTATACGAGTAACGAATACACGAGTAAGGAAGGGGTTGTGCCTGTGGCCGGGGAGGGATTTCCTAAAAGGGCCCGCCTTCTCAAACGGTCCGAGTTCTTGCGCCTGTCGCGAGCAGGGAAAAAGAGCCAGACCGCGCATTTTGTCGTCCTCAAGAAGACCAACGACAAGGGGGACAACCGGCTCGGCATCACGGTCAGCACCAAGGTTGGTAACGCGGTCGCTCGCAACCGGATCAAGAGGCTGGTGAGAGAATTTTTCCGGCGCCATTCCGGGGAGCTGCCCTCTCCGCAGGACATCGTCGTCATCGCCAGAAAGGGAGCGGGCGAGCTCTCTTTGGAGGAGGCGGCGAGAGAACTCCGGGAGGCTCTTACCACGCAGAGGAGTCGCCAAAGGTAGTGGCTGGGTTGTGTACTAGAGGATTGGTTTTCCTTCTGGCAGGATATCGGCGTTTCCTATCCCCCGCATTGCCTCGTTCCTGCCGCTTCTATCCGAGCTGCTCGGCTTACGCTCTTGAGGCGCTCGAGCGCCATGGCGCGGGCAAAGGGATCCGGCTCGCGCTGGCTCGCCTGCTTCACTGCCAGTCCTGGAACCCCGGGGGCTACGATCCCGTCCCCTAGCCGTCGCTCATGGAAAAACGCGCGCTGATAGCCGTCGTTCTCTCGCTCCTGATACTCATCGTCTACCAGGAATGGGTGGCCCGTCAGTACGGGAGCCCGCCACCACCCAGCCAGGTGGAGAAACAAGAACCGGAGGGCAAGATCGCCCCGCCGCCTCCCAAACCCCAACCGGCGCCTCAGCGGGTTAAGCCCGCGGCTCAGCCGCGAGCCGAGAAGGCCCGGGAGGTCAGGGTGGAAACCGACCATTATGTCGCCCTCTTTACCAGTCAGGGAGCGCGTCTTAAGAGTTTTACCCTCAAGCATTACCGAACCTCCGTTGATGAAAAGAGCCCTCCCTTCGAGATGATCTCCTCCACTCCCGGAGTGCCCTATCCGTTGGGAATCCAGCTTCCAGGCAGCCCGCCGGTGACCGACGAGACGGTGGTCTACTCCGTTCGGGGAGGCAATCTGAAGCTGGCGGGAGAGTCCAAAGAGAGTCTGGTGTTTGAAGGTCAGAGCCCTTCGGGAGTGAGGCTCGTCAAACAGTTCACCTTCACCGGCTCGGGCTACACGATCCAGCTGGAGGTTGCTGCGCAAGGAGCCGACGGAAGCCTCTCCCCGACGCTGCTCCTGACTACCGACGAAAGCCACAAGGATCTCACGCAGGACGCGGTTTTTGAAGGTCTTTTGGCCGTTGTCGACAGCAAAATCAAGCGGGAACCAAGCGATGAAATTAAAAAAGGCAAAGAGATCAGCGGCTCGGTCTCTTGGGCGGGTTTTGGCTACACCTACTTTCTCTTCGCTTTGCTGCCGGAAAAGGAGGGGCAACAGAGACTCGCCGCGAAGGAGGCTGCTCCGGCCCTGGTGATGGAGCTTTCAACGCCGACTCAGACCGGCGCGGCGGAAGGGAGCCGGTATACGCTTTTCATCGGCCCCAAAGAGCTCAACACCTTGAAGACGATGGAAAAGGGATTGGAGCGATCGATCGACTTCGGTTATTTCGGCTTCGTTTCCGTGCCCTTTCTTTACGTCCTCCATTTCTCCCACCGTTTTACCGGCAGCTACGGCATCGATATCATCCTGCTGACGATTTTGCTCAAGCTTCTCATGGCGCCGTTGACGCACAAGAGTTTCGTCTCCATGAAACAGATGCAGAAGCTCCAGCCGCAGATGGAGCGCATCAAGGAAAAGTTCAAGGACGATAAGGAGAAGATGAACAAGGAGATCATGGAGCTCTACCGGCGCAACAAGGTCAACCCCCTCGGGGGCTGCCTGCCGATGCTGCTTCAATTTCCGGTCTTTATCGGACTCTACAACGCCCTGCTCACGCCGATCGAGCTCCGCCACGCCCCCTTTCTGTGGATTAAAGATCTCTCCCGGCCCGATTGGGAATCGCTGCCGTTGGAGCTGGCGGGGTGGCACCTGGGGATACCCGTGCTCACGCTGTTCATGGGCGCCAGCATGCTGATCCAACAGTGGATGACCCCGAGCGCCGGCGATCCCAACCAGAGGCGCATGATGATGTTCATGCCGCTGATCTTCACCGTGATGTTCATTAACTTCCCCTCCGGATTGACCATCTACTGGCTGGTGAACAACGTCTTGAGCATCGCCCAGCAGTACTTGATCAACCGCATGGACCGATAGGACGAATTCCATTTGAGGTAACCCATGGAGCAAGTGGAGGCCGAAGGCAACACCATCGACGAGGCGATAGCCAAGGCGCTCAACATGCTGGGAGTAGAGCGGGACAAGGTCACCGTGGATATCCTGGCGGAGGGCAAGCGGGGCATCCTGGGTTTTGGGGCGAGAAAGGCCCGGGTGCGGGCGTCATTGAGAAAGTCTCTGTTCGTAGAAAAGGAGCCGGAAGAGGAGGAGCGCCCGGGCGAGGAGCAAAAGTTCTCTGCGGAGGAGATCGCGGCGGTCGGCCGAAAAGGGCAAGAGGCCCTGGCCGAAATTCTGAGACTGATGGGCATCGACGCCACCATCGAGGTCAAGCCGGGCGAGGTCGAAGAAGAGATTATTCTCGACATTCAGGGGGACAGCGGAGGCCTTCTCATCGGCCGGCGAGGCCAGACCCTTGAGGCGCTCCAATATCTGCTCACGCGCATCGTCGGCGAGAGACAGGGGCGGGAAGGCCCCGAGATCATCGTCGACACGGAGAAGTACGGCGAGCGGCGGCGCAAGGGGCTGGAAGATATGGCCTTGCGTCTGGGCGAAAAGGCCAAGAGAGAGAGAAGGACGGTGACGCTCGACGCCCTGAGCGCGCCCGACCGCCGGGTCGTGCAGCGCGTCCTCGGGGACGACCCCTGGCTGACCACCAAGAGTCTCGGCAGAGGCGCCTACCGGCGGCTTTTGATCATCCCGGAGGGGGACAGGAAAAAAAGAGAAGAAGAGAAAGAGCCGCCTGCCGGAAAGCAGGAGATCAGGGGGCAAAAGAGAGGTCCCTAACCCGGCCTGCCAATCTCCGGAGCATCTCAGGTGGAGATGTCCTGTAGAAACCACTCCGTGGGGAGCTCCCGACCGAGTCCCCGTTCTCTCGCCCGCTTGAGCACAAAAGCCCCCGCCGCCGAAAACTGAACCCCGTGCCCCTCGTTATTGGCAAAATAGGTCTTCTGTTCCCGGCCGGTTCTCCCCTGCGCCAATCCCGCGCACAGCTCGGATAGCGTGATCTCCGACGGGAGGTCTTTTTCGTCTTTGCCTCCCAGCGCCATCGGGGCGCCCGGGTTGCGCCGTTCGGCATCGAGCGGCCGGAACCTCGGCCCAAAGCCGCGCTCGTGCACCACGGCGACGTCGAACGCCGCGAGCGGCTCCCTGCCTACCTCTCCGAAAGGCCGGGCGCTGCTGAGAAACAGTCCCGGCTCCAGCAGGGCGCTCTTGACGAAGGGGCGCGGGGAGTCGGTACAGGCACAGACCATATCGCTTCCCGTGAAGGCCTCCACCATAGTGACCACAGACTCGACTTCGATGCCGAGCTTGGCTCGCATCTCGCGCGCAAACGCCGCGCGGCTTTGAGGCCTCAGGCTGTGCACCTTGATCTTTTTGATCGGACGGATCGCGCACATCGCCTCGGCGTGGCTGCGCGCTTGATTGCCCGCGCCGATGATGCCCAGAACCGAAGAATCTTCACGGCTTAGATATTTCGCCGCCACCGCGCTGGTGGCCCCGACCCGCATGACCTGGAGAAAACCGTCGTTGAGGATGCCGTCGAGCTCTCCCGTATGAATATTGTACAACAGGGCCAGGCCGCAGTAGAGCCCCGGCCGCGACGCCCACTTGGTGGTTCTGTCGCCTTTCTCACCGAGCCATTCGTTCACGTCCGCACGGAGTCGGATCGCGTGATAACCGCTCTGAATCACCGTCCCTTCGAAATTGGCGAAGACAAAGGTCTTTCCCTCGCCGGTCGGGACGATAATATTGCTCCGGCGCCGGTGCGCGGCCCGCCCCAGCCCGCACTCGCGATAACCCTCTTGCAAAATCTCCACGCACTCCTGGGTCGAGATGAGTTGCGCGATCTCTTCGTTGTTGAGCAGCAGGGTCATAATCATCCTTTCGCAAGCGGCGCTCCTTATACCGCTGACTCAAGCATCTTCTTTAAGTCGTCCTGCCAGTCGCGGTCCTTGTATTCTCCCTCGTCCAGGACCTGGAAACGGAATGTCTCGTCCTGGAAATCTGCCGCGAGTTTCTGCCAGGGAACCTTGTACCCGACTTGCTTTAGTCCGTTGACGTGTGTTCGATTGGCCCAATCGGGGTCGGCCCTAGAGTTAAAACTGTCTTGGCTGACATTTTTTTCTCCAGTTCAGCAACTATCACTTCGAGTTCGACTTTGGCCTCAGC
>JACPDC010000138.1 GCA_016184235.1 Deltaproteobacteria bacterium
CGAAACGAGATCCGTTCCCCCGGCCTCTTCTTCCAGATTTCCTGGTAGAGCTCGGGGCGCGAGCGGATCTCCTTTTTTTCTATCCCCAGTATGATATCGCCCTCCCGGAAGCCGCACCTCTCCGCAGGCCCGCCCGGGACCACTCCGGCGATCACGATGTGGCCCGCCATAAACTGGGGATAAAAGCCCAGCCAGGGGCGCTGAGGCCGGCTCCGCACGCGGCCGTGCTGTTTCAGCTCCTGCTGGTTTTGCAGGTAGAATTCTATCGGGATCGCCAGGGAGAATTTGCCGATCTCGTTGAGGTTCAACGAAACGACTCCGAGCATGCCTCCCCTCAAGTCCGCCAGGATGCCGCCCCCGAAGCCGGGGTTGAGCGCGGTCAAGCGGATGGTTTTATCGAGCAGGTATTCCCAGTGGCCGTCGTAGCTTTCCGTCGAGGTAACGTAGCCGCCGCTGACTCTCCTGCCGGTCTCGCCGCTGCTGGCAATGATGAGGGCGGGTTGTCCGAGGCAGAGGGACTCCGGTTGGGCCGGTGCAATAAAGGGGAGATGCCGACCCGGGATCTTGACCAACGCCAGGCCGGTTTCAAAATCTTGCGCCGCAAGTTCGCCGGGAAGCTGCTCGCCGTCGGACAGGGTGACGGTAATGGACTCGGCGCCTAAGGTCACGTAATGGACCGTGAGGATATAGCCCTCCGGATCCACAAGGGTGCCCGAGCCCATCCGCTCCGATCCCAGATTGCGGGTAGAGGGATGGCTTTCGGGGACAGTTACCCGCAAGTCCACGACCGCGGGCAGGAGGGAGTGGATCAAACCGAGATGGGCGTTCAAGGTGTCACCTCCTGTAGCGCGGCGGTAGCCGCGGATTCCCGGGACATCTTGAGATTCAGCTTGCCTTGCCAGCTGTCCCTCGCCGCCAGCTCTTTCTGTATGGCGTTCAGGGTGACGATCTTGTTCAGAGACCATTCCGGCGCCACCGTCAGTTCCCGGTAGGTCTCCCCGGTCAGGCGGTGGATGACCACTTCCGGGCTGAGGCGCTCGAGAAAATCCACGAGCAGGGAGACATAGGCTTCCCGGCTGAGGAGGGTAAAGGCGCCGCCACGATACAGCTCTTCAAGGACCGTGTGTTTGATGACATGGAGGTTGTGGAGCTTGACGCCGTCGATTTCCAGGCGGTTCAGCAGCGCGGGCGTCTGTAGAATTTCCTCCCGGCTCTCGCAGGGAAAGCCGAGGATCAGGTGCGCGCACAGGCGCAGCCCTCGAGCCTTGCCGCGTTCGACGGCGTCGACGAACTCCTTGAGACCATGCCCCCGGTTAGCCCAGCGCAGGGTTTTCTCGTGCATCGACTCCAGCCCCAGCTCGAGCCAGACGTACGTGCCGCGGGAAATATCGGCGATGAGATCGAGCACGTCGTCGCCCACGCAGTCGGGACGCGTGGCGATGGCGAGGCCGACCACGCCCGGCGCGTCCAGCGCCTCCCGGTAGAGCCTCTCCAGTTTACCGAGCGGCCCATAGGTGTTGGTGTAGCTCTGGAAATAGGCGATAAATTTTTCCGCTCCGCGGCTTTGTCTCAAGGCCTCGATTCCCTGCTCCAACTGCTCGCTCACGGACATGCCCGGGCGGTAGGCCCGCGGGGTATGGCTGGCGTTGTTGCAGTAGATGCATCCCCCCACGGTGACGCTCCCGTCCCGGTTGGGACAGGTGAAGTCCATTCTCAGGCTGATCTTGTGAACCCGGCTGTGAAATGTTTTTTTGAGGACGTGGTTGAAGGAGTTGTAGCGCCCGCCGCCCCATGCTTCTTTTAGATCGACAGGGAAACTCATAGCCCAACCATAAGAAAAGCGTTAACAGAAAGAAAGGCGAGACTCAAGAGTGTGGGGTAAAAACTTGGCCGAGGGGAACGCGCCTTCCCGAGCGGCGCTCACCGTCGAACGAAGCTTGCCGCCGAAGGCGTCTCTCAAGATCGATGCAATAGCTCCCTCGGGAAACGCGCTCTCGGCTGCGGCCGATAGACCTCTGCTTAAACCGAAGCTTTCCAGTCGGACGTCCGCAGCCTCACTCGCGCTCCCCTCGGTCGCCCAGGAGCGAGGCGAGTCCCCGAACGAACTGCCCGATAACGAGATACTGACCTACTTGTCTTCTTTTTCTAAAAGGTCAGCCAGCTGTTTGTTCAGCCGGTTATAGAGGTCTCGTTCCGCCAGATTCCCCAGGATCGACGCGTCGGTGAGAATGACGCCGCCATCGACGCCGCGCCTGACATAGACGGAATTGCCCACGGGTGTCCTGGCGCCGACCAGGATGGGCGGGAGCGCGCCTCCGTTCGTCAGCGTGATCAAGACCCTTACCTCGGGCTTGTCCAGACCGTAGTCTTGCAGGTCCATCTGGCTCGGTTTTTCCTCGAAGGCCCTCTTGACTTCGCTCGCGCTGAGCGCGGCAAGGATCGCGCTGACGGCGGAGGCGTCCGCGGCCGCCTCCAGCGGATGTACGATTCGCCATCCTCCCGGGGCGTCCCTTTGTAGACGAATTTCCCGCTCGGGATAGTTGAGGATAATATCCCGGACCTCCTCTTCCTTGAAACTGAGGAGCCTTTCGGTTTTTTTGGAGATCTCTTTTTGCAGCTCGAAAAAATAGATGTAAGCGCCCAGCAGGATAAAGAGGACGGCCAGGACAATGGTGTTGCGCAGGCGCACCTAGGATCTCCTCCGCCACCATACCCCCAGGCCGATGATGAGGAGGATCTCCGGCAGGATGAGGAACGAAAGGTAGAAGACGGTGGCCCCTTCTTTCTCCGTCAGCTGCACCCGGGAGGAGCGGATCGAGCGCGGACGGATCGAGATCATCTCCTCCTGTCCGACGAGCCAGTTGACGATGTTGAGAAAGAAATCCCGGTTAAAAAAGATGTTGATGAAGCGATTGTTGGCCAACCCAGCCGTCCCCAGAACGACGATCTTGGCGTCGCCGTCCTTGTCGACGCCGATCTTTCTTAGATTCGCCGTGACCGCGACGCCGATCGACACCGGTCCCTTCTTATCCTCGGGACCGAGCGAGGCCCTGCCGTTCTTGAACACGCCCTCCAGGTCCTTTTCCGCCCAGCTGGTCTGGCTGGTCTTTACCAGCGAGGTCAATTCCAAACCCTCTCTGGGCGCGTTGCCGACCTCGACCGAGCGGACCATAGGAAAAATCGTCCGCTCCTTGAATCCCCGCGTGATCGGGTGCAGCGGGCTGTAGATGTCGGCGATCGGCTCTACGCCGAGCGACGGGCCCGCGAAAAGTCGGATCACCTGGTCGACCACGATGTCCTCCCCCACGACCACGCCCCAGTTGTTCAGCAACCCTTTGAGGCCTTCTCCTTCCGGAGTGGCGAGCAGGGCCAGCAGCCTTCCTCCGCTTCGCAGGTAATTTTCCATGGCCGTGACCTCATGCTCCAAAAGAGGCTTCTGCGGCCCGGCGACGATCAGCAGCGAGGCTTCATCCGGAACCCGCTCTTGGGTGGAGAGGAGGAGCTCTTGTACCTGGTAATTTTCGTTTTCCAGCGCCTCCTTGACTGCCGCGTAGCCCTGGTTATTCTGCCGGTCCTCGATGCTCGGCTCTCCGTGGCCCGTCAAAAAGTAGACGTTTTTCTTGGTGACCTTGGTGAGCCTGACAATGGCGTTGGTGACGGGCTCCTCGCCGACCTCCGTGACGTTGGTCGATTCTCTGCCGTAGGTCAGGTGCAGGGTGTTCGCCTGTTGGATCTTAAACTGCCTGGCCAGCTCGGGGTTACGGTCCGGATCGACGACGTGAAACTTGACTTTGGGCGAGTGGTACGCGTAGCTCTTGATCAGATCCGCGATTCTGGGGTTCTCACCTTTCTCGAAGAAACCGTAGATCACCAGATCCTGCTTGAGCTGTCCCAACACCCTGGTCGTCTGCGGCGACAGGCTGAAGACCCCGGCCTCGGTGAGATCCCAGCGGTGATGGTAACGGGTGTTGAGAAAGTTCAGCAGGATCAGAAGACCGATAAACAGCGCGGAGTACGAAACCGAGTGCACGCCGTGGCGGGTGGAGCGGCGTCTAAAGGAGCCTATCAGCGCGCCTCCCTGCGTCGCGAGATAGACCAGCAGGCCGAGGCTGCCGAGCCCGAGATGGATGAGGACGTAGGGGCCTTGAAGGCTGCCCGTAAAAATATAGGCGATCGCGCCAAAAACGCTGAGGACAGCCCCTGCGATTCCCGAGATTTGGAGATACTTAACGTTCACCGGCCTGCTCTCCTCTGAACCCAAGCGCGCAGAATCCGACCCCCATTCCTTTTATCGCCAGCGAGACGCCTCCACCGCGCGGTGGGTGAGAAAGAGGCTTAAGAAGATGAGCGTCAGGAAATAAACGAGGTCCCTGGTGTCGATGACCCCCTTCACCATCTCGCTGAAGTGCTCGACGACCGAAAGGTATTTGAGGAGACCGGCCAGACCCGCGCCGGCGGTCTCGGCCGGCCAGGAGAGCATGTAGAGCAGCAGCATGAGACCGGCGGCGATGGATTTCGTGTGCTGACCGAGGCCGGTAGCTCGCCGACGCTCGCTGTGTTGCGATCGCGACTCCTGAAGATGTTTCCCCGGGCGAAATGGTTTGAGTTCGAGCCGATCGACGAGGTAGTTCCACCGCTGGAGGTCGACCGGGAGGACTAT
>JACPDC010000139.1 GCA_016184235.1 Deltaproteobacteria bacterium
CTGCGAAAGGTATTCTCCAGGAGCTTCACCATCTCCGCCGTGTCCGTGCTGCTCACCGTGACGACCTGAGCGACGATCTGGCGGTAAAGTTTTTCTACCGCCTCGGAGCAGGAGGGAGTGATCCCGGCAACGACCTTCGGCGTATTGACCAGGTTGAATGACTCGTTCCCCGGGTCGATCCGCTCCGGAGAATAGGCGAGGTAGAAATCCTTTCCCACTCTCAGGCCTTTCTCTTCGAACAACGGGAGCAATAGCTCCCTCGTCGTCCCAGGATAGGTGGTGCTTTCCAAAACGACTAATTGACCGGGATGCAAATGCTGGGCTATGGTCCGGCCCGCCTCCAGAACAAGGGAGAGATCCGGGTCTCTGGTCTTGCTCAAGGGCGTTGGAACACAGATGATCGACACATCGGCCTCCCGGAGCAGCCAGGTATCGGTTGAGGCGCGAAGAGGGCGAAGACCGGATGACGTAAGAGAGACACCGGGGACATAGGAGAGCCCTTTTTGTATCTTCTCGATCTTCTCCCTATCCACGTCGATTCCGACGACGGGATAGCCGGCTTCGGTGAATCTCACTGCTAATGGAAGGCCTACGTAGCCGAGTCCGAGAACGCAAACCTTGGCCTTTCTCTGTTCAATGGCATGCAGGAGTTTTTCTTTATTCGTCGTCATGTCGCCTTTTCAAGACGAAGTTTCACCTCAGGTGTCTTGCCAGGATTTCACCCACCGCCCACATCACGTCCTGCACATCCTGCTCGCTCATGGTTGGAAACAGGGGAAGGGAAACAATCCGCTCCGACGCCCGCTCGGCATTCGGGAAATCTCCTGAGCGATACCCCCACTTTTCTTGGTAATAGGGCTGCAGGTGAAGCGCCGGGAAGTGGATGCCGGACCCAATGTTACGTTCCTTGAGAAGATCGAGAAAGCGGTCCCGGTCTATCGTCAATTTTTCCAGCTCCAACTGAACAACAAAAATGTGCCAGGCGTGCCGTTGAGGGTAGGAAACCAAACCCAAAGGCCTGGCGCCCTTGATCTCCTTAAAGGCCCGGCAATAGAGGCCGGCCAGCGCTGCCCTCCGCTCCACGAACCGATCCAGCTTATCCATCTGATGGATGCCGATCGCGGCTTGGATATCCATCATCGTGTATTTGAACCCGGGAAGCTGGATCGAGTATTGTGCCGATCCCCCTCCGGCGTGCCGCTGCCACGCGCTCGTGGAAATGCCGTGGAATCTCAGCAGCCGCATCCGCTCGGCCCACTCCTTGTTCGAGGTGACGACCATGCCACCCTCCCCCGTCGTGATCGTTTTGATCGGGTGGAAGCTGAAGACAGCCATGTCCCCGAGCGCGCCGATCTTGCGCCCCTTATATTCCGTCCCCAACGCATGAGCCGCGTCCTCGATCAGGGGGACAGCGCGTCTTCGGGCAATTTCCATAAGCTCGTCCATGGCGCAGGACTGGCCGGCAAAGTGCACAGGCACGATGGCCTTAGTCTTTTCCGTGATCCGGGCCTCGACACCACGGAGATCGATGTTCAAGGTGTCGGGGTCACAGTCCGCAAAAATCGGCTTTGCCCCGCACAGCACGATAGCGTTGGCGGTGGCGGCAAAGCTCATACTGGTCGTGATCACCTCGTCACCCGCGCCCACCCCCGCCGCCAGCAGCGCTAGATGGAGCCCCGCGCTTCCCGAAGAGACAGCGACGGCCTCCTGGATCCCCAAATACTCCTTGAATCTCCCTTCGAAACGCTCCACCTTGGGTCCTGTCGTGAGCCACCCTGATCGGAGCGTCTCGACAACTTCCTGAATCTCTTCTTCCCCTAAAGTGGGGCGGGCAAGAGGCAGAAATTCCTTTCTCCAGGCCGGCAGCGGTTTTGCAGTCATGATCTCCCCTGGCAGGCAATCCACCCGCTTCTGCCGGGCACTGCGCCTCTGGTTATGGGGAGGCGGGGAACATCTTCCGCGCCCTTCTTAAATGTCTGATCTGCGACCGCGCGGAGGGTAACCATTTCTATGTCCCGCCTGCGAACTGCAATCAGAAACTCTTCGAAAGACGAGAGAAAGGCCCGCCCTTCAACCTCCGCATGGATGGTATGAACGTTCAACCCTCCCGCCAAGGAAGCCAGGAGGAACCCGTTTACATCTTTCTCTATCCCCAGGAGCTCATCGACCGTCGGCAGGGTCGTTGGAATCTGGAGAGTTTTAAAAGTCCGGCCGTCATGCACGGGGAAAAACGGCCTGGAGCCCCGCACGTCGCTCGCGTACAGGAACCGGAAGCCCTCTTGGACCGTCAGGCTGGAAGGCGTACAACGCCAGCCAGGGGCCGCAGAACTTACCGGGCGCGTCCCCAGCAAACGTTCATAGGCGGAAACGCTCCGGCCCAGCTCGGACGCAATGCCGTCCTCCCCTAGCTCCTCGAGGCAATCCTGCCAGCGCACATGGTCGTAGCCGTGAATGCCGAGCTCGTGCCCTTCCCCTAGCACAGCCTTGAGGATATCCGGCGCTCCCTCTCCTATCGGAGCCGCAGGCAGCAGCGTCCCGGAAAGAAGCGTTCTCAGGCCATAAAGGCGAAAAGGATTCGTGCGCCACATCTTGCGGAGAAACCCGGGCTGTCTCAAGCGCCGCAGGGCTTTTCCCGAATTGTCGGGACCAAAGCTGACGAAAAAACTCCCGCGCACAGACTGGCGGCTGAACAACTCGAGCAGCCTCGGCACCCCCTCGCGCAGCCCTATCTTCGTGTCCACGTCGATCCTGATAGCGAGCTGCATGGCATCACCGTCACGCCTGGGGATTCTTACGGCCGCCCCGGCTCTTCAATCCCCTACGCCCTGCCCCCGGAACCACTCGATGGTTCGCCTCAACCCTTCCTCGAGCGGGACCTCGGGCGTTACGCGAAGGATCCTCTTCATGAGCTGCAAATCCGGCACCCTGCGGGGAATGTCTTCATAGCTGTGGCCGTAAACCGATTCCTGCGGAACAAAAGTAATCCGGGAGCGGGATCCCCAGAGATCGATCATCAGCTCGGCCAGAGAATGAATGCTGACTTCCGTATCCGTGCCGATGTTGATGATCTTCCCGACAGCCTCATCCGTAACGCCGGCCGCCACGGTTGCGCGAACCGCATCTTCCACGTAGGTAAAGCAACGAGTCTGCCGGCCGTCGCCGATCACCGTCACGGGCATGCCACGCATGAGCTGGCCGAGAAAGATACTGATCACCCTGCCGACATCTATCCGGTCCAGACGGGGGCCATAGACGTTAAAGTAGCGGAGCACCACGACAGGGAGCCCAAGCTTGTGAAAGGCGAAGCAAAAGTGCTCGCCCACAGCCTTGGAGGTGGAATAACACCAACGGTCGATCCGGGTGGAGCCTAAGACACGGTCTCCCTCCTCCTTGAAAGGGACGCTCAAGCTCCTTCCATAAACTTCCGAGGAAGAGCTGAAAATGACTTTTCTGCCGGCTTTGAAGGCGACATTTAAAACCGCCTGCGTTCCGTTAACGTTGACATTGAGAACCTGGTAGGGATCGCCCACGTAGTGCTCGACGCCCACGACCGCCGCCAAATGATAAACGATGTCGCACCACGAAACGAGCCCCTCCACGATCTCGCGATTCATGATGGAATCGCGCACGTAACGGAAGCGTGAATCGCCCAGATGATGGCGGACCTTGAGATCCGACGCGACGTCGAGAATGGTTACCTCATCCCCTCGGGCCAAAAACGCGTCCGCGAGATGAGATCCGATGAAGCCCGCCCCTCCTGTAATCAGTACCTTCACCTAACCCCTCCCAGCGCCAGTCAATAGTGAATAGTCAATGGCCCCCTCTCCCCCCATTGACCGTTGACCAATGACCATTAACTATTTATTCCCCGAGTCTTGCACCGACTGCTAGACCATGATGTCCCGAAAGCTCGTCCGCAGCCGTTTCTTTCTCTCCCTCGAACTGCACACGAGTCACCAGCAGCACCCCGTCACTGGTCGAGACGATCATGCCCTTCCCTTTTTCCACGGCCTCGATCGTGCCAGGCGCTTGGCGCCCCCCGGCAGAAATTCGCGCGCCGTCCAAGGCTGCGGTCCAGATGTAGAGCTTTCTTCCGTGATGAAACGTAAAGGCGCCCGGATAGGGATGGGTGACGGCCCGGATGAGATTATAAATGGATAACGCGGGCGCTTCCCACGCGATCTTCCCATCCTCAGGATGCCGGCCGCCGAACTTCGTTGCCTGACTGGAGTCCTGGGAAATCCTTGGCGCGGTCCCACTCCTGATCAGGGGGAGAGTCTCCCTGAGCAGCTCAGCCGCAGCGGCGGTTATCTTCCGGAAGAGGCTCAGCCCGGTGTCCTCTAAGTCAATGGAAACGCGCCGCTGCGCGATGATATCGCCGGCGTCGGCCGTTTCAACCATGTAGTGGAGCGTGACGCCTGTTTCCTTCTCGCCGTTGACCAGAACCCAATTGACCGGACTGCGGCCGCGGTATTTGGGTAGCAAGGAGCCATGAAGGTTCATTGCCCCCAACCGGGGAATTGCGAGCAACTCGCGCGAAAAGATCCGGCGGTAATAGAATGAAAAAACAATATCCGGAGCCAAGCTCCGGATCAGCTCGACGAACGCCGGTAAATTGGGGTTGGACGGCG
>JACPDC010000017.1 GCA_016184235.1 Deltaproteobacteria bacterium
CTTTTGAATGACAAGACCGAAACGCATGCGACCAAGCTCTGCTTCGGACGCAGGGCCTATGATATCTCCATGAGCTCGATCAAGTCGATGATCGGCCATCCCCAGGGGGCATCGGGGGCGGCCGGGCTGTGCGCGGCTATTCTCGCCATGAAGGACGGTTTTCTGCCGCCGACGATCAACTACCAGGAGCCGGATCCTGAGTGCGACCTGAACTATCTTCCCAACCAGGGAGCGGCGCGAGAGGTGGAGATCGCGCTCTGCAACTGCATCGGATTTGGCTCGAAGAATTCCGCGCTGGTAGTCGGTCGCGGCAACGGCTCGGCCGCGGGCTCGCCGTCGAACGCAAGATGAAGCGAAGTCTGGAAAAAGAGATGATGGACTACGCGGGAAATCCCGCCGATCTCCTGGAGGGGGACCTCGCCAACTTGAGGTTGCTCAACCGCCTGCTCGGAGGCCACCGGGCGGCACTCACGGGGTTGAGGCGGGTCTGTAAGGGTAGTGGCCGTGGAGGCGGACCCGGTCAGTGTGGCGGTGGCGCGCCGCCTGACGAGAAATCTCCCGGAGATATCCGTGCTTCAGGCCGACGCTCGCGATCTCCCCTTTAAGCCGGCCTCCTTTGATTTCGTCTTCTGCTCCCAGCTCCTGCACCATTTTTCCGAAGGAGAAATTCCCCCGCTGTTAAAAAAATGGTCCGCCTTGGCCCGAAGGGCGATCCTGGTCAGCGATCTCGTGCGTCATCCCCTGGCCTATCTTGGCATTCGTCTCTTAACGCTTCTCTTTACCCGAAACGAGATGACCCGCGCCGATGCGCCGCTGTCCGTCCGCAGATCCTTCACGATCCCCGAGTGGCGCGAGCTTTTGCGGCAGGCAGCCATTGGCGAGCTTTGTCTCTGGCCGGTTTTCCCATTCCGGCTTTTGGCCCTGTTTCCGCTGCGAGGATGAGCGTGGGGCCTTTCGATATAGCCATCGTCGGCGCAGGGCCGGCCGGCTCCGCCGCGGCGATCTCGCTGGCAAGAAAGGGCTACAGAGTCGCCCTCCTGGACAAGACTTTTTTCCCGCGCGAGAAACTCTGCGGCGACTTCCTCAATCCAGCCAACTGGCCGCTCCTGGAGCGGCTGGGGGTGGCGGATAAGATCCTTTCCCTGCCGCATGAGAAGATCACGGGCTTCCGCATCTCCGCCGCCACGGGCGAAGAGGCGGCCATCGACTTCGCCTTGCAGAACGGCCGCTGGCCCTTCGGCCTGGGGTTGCGGCGTTTCCATCTCGACGAGCTTCTGCTCAAAACCGCGGAAAAAGAGGGAGCCGTCGTAAGGCAGGGCTGCAAGGTCAGCGGTCTTGCCAGAGGGCCGGCAGGATGGTCGATCTCTTCGGGGGACTTGTCTGACGGCGGCAAGCTGCAAGCGCTTCTGCTGATCGGCGCCGACGGACGCAACTCGCCGGTGGCGCACCGCTTGGGTCTGGCGGGGAAGAAGGGGCGCGCGGGAAATTATCTGGCCTTCCAGGCCCATATGCGGGGCATCCGAAGACTTCAGGGGGATGTCCAGATCCACGGTTTTCCCCAAGGCTACGCCGGCCTGGTGAGCGTAGGCGGAGGGGCGGCGAACCTCTGCTTTGTGGTCGAAAAAGAAAGGGCCAGCGGGAATACCTCCTTTGAGGCCTTGCGGGAGGGTTGTTTATACCGGAATCCCCGTCTCAGAGAGTCTCTGAGGGAAAGCGAGATCGCGGGCCCTCTGCGCTCGGCCTTTCCGGTCTATTTTTCTCCCCGCCGCTGCCACGGGGATGGTTTCCTGCTCGTCGGGGATGCCGCCCGCGTCACCGAGCCGGTGACGGGCGCAGGGATCTATTTTGCTTTGAAGAGCGGCCTGCTGGCCGCCCGGGCCGCAGACCGCGCCTTGAGCAGGCGGGATCTTTCAGCCCGCTCGTTGTCTGTTTATGAGCGCTGGTGCCGGGACTCGTTCCGGCTTCGCCGGGGTCTCGACGCGCTCGCCCGCGCTTTGATCTACCGGCCCTTTCTCCTCGCGCCCATGCTCCGACTCTCGGCCAGGAGCTCTTTTCCGCTTCGTTCTTTGGTGGCCTGGTCCTGTGCGGACGGTGAAGTTATTGATCGGGCCTAAGAGATAGATGAAAGTCTCCCGCCGAGGCCTTAGGCTCGGTGCCGGCAGGCTTGTAGTTTCTGGAGTTAATGAGGTATAAAAAAGTAGATTGAATAGTTTTTGCCGAGAAGAAGGGTGTCCGTGATCATGAAGCTTGGATCGCGCGCTGGCTTTACGCTGCTGGAGCTGATCGTCAACCTCGCGATTATCGGAATTCTCAGCGCCATCGCGATACCCGCCTACATAGCCTTTAGAGACAAGGCCAAGACCGCGCAGGCGAAATCGGATCTGCACAACATTCAACTGGCCATAGAGCAGCTCGCCATCGACACCAACAAATGGCCCGGCCCCAATAATGTCGGGAAAACGGCCAATCAAGAAGTGTGGAATCTCAACAACTCCAACGCAGGGTTAGTCTCGACCAACGGTCAATTCCCCGGCTGGAAGGGCCCGTACATGAAGTCCGTCGCCCAGGATCCCTGGGGGTCGAATTACTTCTTTGATCCGGACTATAGAATTGGCGGCACCGATTACGCGGTCGTTGGCTCTTTCGGGCCCAACAAGTGTTGTCAGAATGCTTACGACTCCGATGATGTTATCTTAAAGCTCGCCGCCGAATAGGGCGGATGGCGCGCCGAAGGCGGTTTCAGACCGTTATCGATTATCGGAGAGATGCGGAAGCAGGGTTGGAAAGCGGCGCGATTTCCGGACAGCAGTATGGCTGAGTGGATCGATAAGGTAGGGGCGATATTTGCGGCTATTTTCGCCTCGATCTGCTGAATCGCCCCGCTGGTGGCGGCCGGTTCCGGCATCGCCGCGCTCGGGGGGCTCGCCAGCCTGGCGATCTATAGACCTTATTTCATCGGGCTGGCAGGACTGGCGCTGGTCTATGCCTTTTTGACCGCTTTCTGGGAGAAGTATCAGGCGGGGAGCTTGCACCCCAGGAATTACGCGTTCGGCAAAGAAGAGGCCGTCTTAGCTGCGACTACCCTGTTGGTATTTCTGCTCGTTTTCTTGCCCTATTTACGAGGGATGAACCCTGGGGACGGTGGTCGGACTTATGAGGGGAGGGGCTCCATCATCCAGGTGGATCAGGAAGAAAAGAAGGTCACGCTGCGGCACGAGGACGTCGAAGGGGTGATACCGGCGATGACGATGGATTATGAGGTCCATTCGCCGGAGCTCCTGCACGGGCTGAAGGCGGGGGACGAGGTGCGGTTTCATTTGAGTCCGGCGGGTTTTGAATTCGTGGTGGTTGAGATCCACAAAGAAAAGAAGCCATAGAAAGAGGCTCGTCATGCTGGATGTTGATACGCTCTTGGATTTGGGTCTGCCCAATCAGCTGGTATCGGTTTGGCAGGTTTTCCTCTATGTCGTCATTATGGTTCCCTTATTGCTCTTCCAGCGGGTCAAACTCTGCCTGCTGGCTACCTACCTGTTTGCCTATTACCTGGCCTTTCTCATTTACTGGGGAGATTTCATCGCCGGGGCCGGCTCTATGGTGCCCTTCGCCGTCTATGCCCTGAGCGGTCTCGCCATCGTGGTCTTGTTCGTCGCCTCCTCCTACTCCGAGCGGGAAGAGGCCAAAGAAGACCGGGGCTGATCTCATAGGCGGCTCGGATCCATGAGTGAGCAGTTCACGGCGGGCGAAGAGAAAAGCCTCGCGCCGTTTTTCACCAATCTCACCGAGCCGGTCTTCGGCCTTAAGCTGCCGCAGGAGATCGCGGGGGCGCTCTTTTCGCGCTACAGCCGCTCGACCAAGAGTCTCAGGCGCACGTTTCTGGACGAGTTCCTGGGTGATCCGGAGCTGGCCCTCAAAGAGCTGCTGGGAGGAATGGCGCCGGCCGGCGATCACAGCGCCGCCCTCGAAAAGGCCCGCGCCTTCTACGACCGGGTGCTGGTGGGCTACGGCGACGATTCCGTGGCCCAGCTCGGCGGCGCCCACCTCGCCTGCGAGGGAATTTCCAATGTGGCGGTGAAGCTTCTCGAAGATGCCCGCATCGGCATCGCCCCGCTGGAAAAGTCGACGCGCTACGTGCGCTTCGACCAGAAAGACGAAAACGGCGGCTACCTCTTCTACCGGGAGCCCAGGATCATGGGCTCGCGCCATCGAGCGGCCTATCTGGAGACGATGGATATGCTCTTCGAGAGCTATTCGCGCCAGCTCGATCCTATGATCGAGTTCGTCAAGAGATCCCTTCCCATCGAGGCGATCGAGGTCAGGCATCCCGAGAGCGGTGCGCCGCTGGCCTATCGGGAAGCCGAAAAAGATGAGAAATTGAAAAAGTGGGCCGAGGGCGCCTACCGCTCCACGGTGAGGGCCCAGGCGTGCGATTTGCTGCGCGGCTATCTGCCCGCGGCCACGCTCACCAACGCGGGCTTTTTCGGCGTCGGCCAGGCCTTCGAGTACCTGCTCACCAAGCTTTACTCCCATGAATTGACCGAGGCGAGAAGTCTGGCCGGCGCCATCCATCAGGAGCTGAACCAGCTGATCCCCTCTTTTGTGAAGCGGGCGAAGGCGAGCGGCTATCTGGCGGAAACGTTCACGGCAACCCGCACCCTCGCCCAGAAATTAGTGCGGATAAAGCCTGCTGGATCTCGGAAGCAAGTGACCCTGATAGATTATGACAGGGCGGCGGAGGACAGGGTCATAGCGGCCATCCTCTACCCCCATTCCCTCCATCCCCTTCAGGAACTAAAAGGTTTGGTTGCCCGTATGGATGGAGATCGGCGTAAAAAAATCCTCGACGAGTACCTTAGCAGGCGTCGCCATAGAAGAGATAAGCCAGGGCGAGCTCTAGAG
>JACPDC010000193.1 GCA_016184235.1 Deltaproteobacteria bacterium
TTCTTTCATCTCACCGGCAACCATGACAAGGGAAAGGCGGCGCAGGTCCTGGTCCGTCTCTACCGTCAGCGGGGCCGGCAGGTGTTCAACGTCGGCCTCGGCAACTCGGCCAACGATTTGCCGCTTTTGCATGAGGTCGACCGGCCGATATTGATCCGGAGGGCGGATGGGAGCTGGGATGCGGAGGTAACGGCAAGTATTCCCGGTATCCAGCGCACCGCCGCCATCGGGGCGCGCGGCTGGCGCGAGGCGATAGAAGAGATGCTGACAGAGGCGGGATGGCGGCTGTGCTAAGAGCTTCTCTCACGGGCGCGCTCAGCCTTCTATCCCTGCTGGGCTTTGTTCTGTTGCCCCGGCTCTCGTACGGAGCTCCGGCGGAGCTTCGCTTTGTCTCCTGGCGGTCGGACAGCCCGTGGGTCTGGGATCAGGCCATTAAAGACTTTGAAGCGCGCAACCCGGGAACAAAAGTGGTCCGGGAGATCGGCCCCCATTCCTCGACCGAGTTTCACGATCTGGTCACCCAGAAGCTTCGAAATCGCGATCCGCACATGGATGTCTTCTTCATGGATGTGATCTGGCCGGCGGAATTCGCCGCCGCCGGCTGGGCCCTTCCGTTGGACGAATTCTTTCCCGTTTCGGAGCAACAGAAGTTTCTTGAGGCCCCGATCCTGGCAAACCGCTACCGAGGGCGCGTCTATGGGGTGCCGGTTTTCATTGATGCCGGGCTGCTCTATTACCGCAGGGACCTCCTGGCAAAATATGGTTTTTCACCGCCCCAAACCTGGCCGGAGCTTGTCCGCCAGGCGAGAAGGATACTGGCGGAGGAAAACGAGCCCCAGCTGACGGGCTATTCGGGGCAGTTCAAGCAGTACGAGGGACTTATCTGCAATATGATGGAATATATCCTGGGTAACGGCGGGGCCCTCTGGGATGAGACAGGGCTTTCCAGCTCCCTTCAACTCGCCAGCTCCAAGGAGGCGGTCCGGTTTGTCCGCGACCAAATTATCTGGGGGATCTCTCACCGCGGGGTCTTGGCCTACCAGGAGCCGGAGTCTCTTGCTCTCTTCGTTCAGGGCAGAGCGGTATTTCATCGCAACTGGCCTTACGCGTGGGAGGTGGCGAATGACCCGAAAAGGTCAAAAGTGGCGGGCCGGGTCGGAGTAGCAGCCCTTCCCTCCTTTCCCGGAGGAAAAAGCGTCGCCACGCTAGGCGGGTGGCAGCTGGGGATCAGCCGCTTTTCCAATCAACCTCGATTGGCGTGGAAGTTCATCGAATTTATGACCGGTAGCGAGATGCAGAAGCGGATCGCCCTGTTCGCCGGCCGGGCGCCGGCCCGCAAGGCGCTTTACCGCGATGCCGATGTCCTCAAGAAAAATCCCCAGTTCCGATCCCAGTTCGAGGCCTTTACGCGCGCCGTGCCCCGCCCTCCAGTGCCGGTTTACATCCCGCTCTCCAATATCATGCAGCGTTACTTCAGCTCGGCCATCAGCCTGCCCGGCTCCGATATCGACCGGCTGGCGGGGGCGGCGGCGAGAGATATGGATCGCGTTTTGGACCTCCTCAAGGGAAAATAGCGCTGATGAAGAACTCCGGTCGCGCGGCAGCTTTATTCTTGTTCCCGAGTTTTCTCTTTGTTCTGATCTTTTCGCTGGTCCCGATCTTCGAGTCCTTTCGCCTGAGCTTTTATCGGATGATTCTCACGCTCCCCTGGCTGGGGCAGAAATTTGTCGGATGGCAAAATTACCTGGACCTGCTGACGGACCCGGTGGCCAGCCATTCTCTTCTGACCACGCTGATCTTTGTCACGGTGACGGTGCCTCTGGAAGTGCTTCTGGGCCTCGCCGTTGCGCTGGTCATCAACGAGCCCTTTCGCGGGCGCGGGCTGCTGCGCGCGGTCGTGCTGGTTCCCTGGGCCATCCCCTCAACCGTAGCCTCGCAGATGTGGCGCTTTATCTTCAATGATCGTTACGGCCTGTTCAATTATTTCCTGTTTGGCGACCAAACCGAACTCTATCTGGCGCCTCTGGCCGACCCCCAGCTGGCCTTGGGGGCGATCATGGTGGCCGACGTCTGGAAGACGACCCCGTTCGCGGCCCTGATGATCCTGGCCGGTCTGCAGGCCGTCCCCGACGAACTCTACGAAGCGGCCAGCGTGGACGGCGCCGGCGGCTGGCAGAAGTTCCGCCGTATCACCCTGCCGATGATCAAGCCCGCCATCCTCTTGGCCTTCCTCTTCAGAACGATCGATGCCTTGCGGGTATTCGATCTTGTCTTCGTCATGACCCAGGGCGGGCCCGCCGATTCGACCAATGTCCTTCAGTTCTACGGCTACAAGAAGAGTTTCGCGGAGGGGATGATCGGCGCCGGCTCCGCAGTCTCGGTGCTGGTCTTTTTTCTTGCCCTGTTGTTCGCGCTCCTCTACATCCGGATTCTGGGGTGATCGGGGCGCTGAGCCTTCTCCCCTTTCTGTGGTTTGTCCTGACCTCGGTGAAAAGCGCGGGGCAAATCACGGCCATCCCGCCGCAAATCATGCCCGCCTTTCACGCGGACTTTTACCGCTCGGCCGTGAGCGAGCACGGCCTTTTCCGATACCTGGCCAACAGCGTTATCGTGGCGGGCTCGACCACCCTGATCAGCATTGCGATCGGCGCCCTGGCCGCCTATGCCTTGACGCGCTTCCGGTTTTCCTGGGCCCGATCTTGCCTTATGCTCCTTCTCGCCATCTCGATGTTCCCGCAGATCTCCATTGCCGGGCCGGTTTGGAAAATACTCAGTCATCTGGGCTGGCTCAACACCTACCAAGGCATCAGCGCGGCTTATGTCTCGCTCTCGCTCCCGCTCGCCATCTGGATTCTCTCCACCTTTTTCAGGGAGCTGCCCTATGAGATCGAAGAGGCGGCGTTGATCGACGGCTGCAGCCGGCTCCAGGCGCTGCGCAAGGTTGTTTTGCCTCTGGCCGCCCCGGGTCTCTTCACCGCCGCCATTCTCGTGTTTATCCATGCCTGGAACGAGTTCTTTTTCGCGCTGATCATACTCACGAATTCCAACCTTCAGACCCTGCCCGTGGGGATAGCCCTCTTTCCCGGAGAGTACACCATGCCGTGGGGGGAGATCGCGGCCGCTTCCACCATGGCTACGCTCCCGCTGGTTGTCTTGACACTTCTGTTTCAGCGCAGGATCATCCGGGGATTGTCGGCCGGGGCGGTAAAAGGATAGTTGTGCAAAAGGAGAAAGTTGAAAGGCAAAAGTAAAAAGGAAAAAGTTAAATTCCCGCTACACTAATTTTTTCCTTTTGACCTTTTACTTTTTACTTCCTATAGGTGCCATATGGCCAAACTAGCGGTACGCAACCTCACCAAAACCTTTGGCGCCAACGCCGTGTTGCGCGAGATCTCCTTCGAGGTGGCCGATGGGGAGTTCTGCGTGTTGCTGGGCCCTTCGGGCTGCGGCAAGACCACCCTTCTCAGGCTTGTGGCCGGGCTGGAGGAGGCGTCCGGGGGAATGATCTCCCTCGACGGCCAGCGCATTGACGACCTGCCTCCGCAGAAGCGGGATGTAGCCTTTGTCTTTCAAAGCTATGCCCTCTACCCCCACATGAGTGTCTACGAGAACATGGCCTTTTCCCTGCGCCTGCGGCGGTTGCCTGAAGACGGAATTAGACAGAGGGTCCGCGAGGCGGCCCGCCTCCTGGAGATCGAGGGGCAACTGGAGCAGAAGCCACAGGAGCTGAGCGGCGGGCAGAGACAGAGGGTAGCCGTAGGCCGCGCGATCGTCCGCCAGCCGAAGATATTTCTGTTTGACGAGCCTCTCTCCAACCTTGACGCCTCTCTCCGGGCCAGTATGCGGGTGGAGCTGGCGCGTCTTCACCGGAGGCTGCGGGCGACAATTCTTTACATTACCCACGATCAGGCCGAGGCGATGACACTCGGGGAAAAGATCATCGTGCTCCATGAAGGAAAAATTCAACAGCTTGGTTCCTCCTCCGCCATCTACCGCCGGCCCGCCAATCCGTTCGTGGGGCGTTTCGTCGGCAGCCCGCAGATGAATCTCATCGAGGGTAGACTGGATGAAAAGAGAGCGGTCTTTAGGAGCGGCGGTTTGGAGATCGATCTCTCGGAAGCCCTGTCGGAAGGCTGGGAAGGCTACGCGGGGAAGGCCCTGACCGTGGGCATCCGGCCCGAAGACCTGCTCTTCGCCGGTCGGGATGACGCCTGGGCCCAGGCTGAAGTGGAAATCATAGAGGATCTCGGGTCGGACCGGTTTGTCCATCTCAGGTGCGGTGAGATGGAGCTTCTCGCCCGGATCCCGGCGCACATGGCCGTAAATAGAGGCGAGGTTATCCGCCTCACGGGAAAGCCGAGCCGGCTGCATCTCTTCCATCAAGGGAAGCGGGTCCAATGAGGTCCCCATGACCGCCGGCAGGTTGGATGGTCGTGCCGATGTTACCAGCGAAATGCTCTGTGGCCCGGCTATTTTGACAGCCGCTTGTGGTGACAGCGCCCCGGAACATTGATATCATTTTACAAGGACGGCCACGTCAGGACATTACCGGAGATATCTGTCATCCGGGACGCGGGCTGAGCGACCGATGGACAATTTTCATTTTTATACCAAGCTGGATCAAACCATCCTGCTGGGAGTCCAGGCGACAAACGTCCGCGGACTGCTCAGAGCCATCAAGAAGGTGCCGGATTCCTCGATCTATTATCACACCCATAGATTTCTGCACCAGCATCATTACCTCTCGCCGGAGCCGCCGAATGATTTCGCCTATTGGGTGAGCCAAGTATTGGGCGACGACGCGTTAGGGGAGCAGCTATGGAGCGTCGATATTGTGGAGTTCCAGAGCATTGCCGGACTGAGGGAGAAATTTGTGGCGATTCTCAAGAGGCACCTGGCATCCACGAAGCGGCACATAGACTGCCCGGACGGCGAGGAATTCTATTTTATGGCCTCGAGAACTTTCGTGTTTCCGACAACCTACGTGGCCCAAAACCTCGCCGAGTTCGCGGAGATGCTGGGGAAGGTAAGCATCAACAGCCTATACTATCATATGTTCGACGCGAAGCTGCGTTTGGAGCACGGCGGAAACGATTTCTCCAGGTGGTTCCACGGCCTTGGAAAAACGCAGCTCGCGAACGAAACTCGGTCCCTGGACCCTTATTCTCATACCCTGGAAGGCTTGCGGCAGCGCATCGTGACTCTGGTAAAGAAATATGATTCGCATTGAAGATTACGTGCCTATCGCTGGACAAGCCGTAGTGGAAGAGCTGTTCCTCCTGGCCGAACGTCTCAGCGGCAGAGTTATCCAGAACATCAATTCCACGGCGGTGGGGGGGGGAGTCGCGGAGATCCTCTCGCGGATGATCCCTCTTTTGGGCCAACTCGGTGTCAAGGCTAAGTGGGACGTCATCAAAGGAGACGAGAAATTCTTTGCGGTAACAAAAAAATTTCACAACGGACTGCATGGTGTGCCTATTAAGATCAACAACGAGGAATATGAGTATTTTCTTGAGGTCAACAGGCAGAACGCCGCGGATATCGTCTTTGACGACATCGTGTTCGTCCATGATCCTCAACCCATTGCGTTGATCGAGAAACGAGGCGAGGTCGGCAAGCGTTGGGTCTGGCGTTGCCATATAGATTTTTCCAGGCCCGATCCGAAGATCTGGAAGTTTCTCAGCCAGTTCGTTACAAGGTACGACGCCACTGTGTTCTCGGCGCCGGCATTTGCCCAGAAGATTCCGGTGCCGCAGCTGTTGATCGCGCCATCGATCGACCCGTTGAGCGATAAGAACAAGGAGTTGCCTGAGCAGACGATCGACTCGGTATTTGAGCGGTTTGGGATCGACAGATCGAGGCCGGTGGTGACGCAGATCTCCCGGTTCGATTATCTGAAGGACCCTTTAGGCGTTATCCAAGCCTACAAGCGCGCCCGGGCGCATGTCGATATGCAGTTGGTTCTGGCGGGGGGAGGCGCCACGGACGACCCTGAGGGACCGATGATCATGGAGCGCGTCAAAGAAGAAGCGGAAAAAGACCGGGATATCTTCGCGCTCTTCCTGCCTCCCTCAAGCGACATAGAGATCAACGCGCTGCAGCGGGGATCGACCGTCATCCTCCAGAAGTCCCTGCGGGAGGGCTTCGGTTTGACCGTAGCCGAGGCGCTGTGGAAGGCCAAGCCGACGATTGCGGGAGCGGTGGGAGGCATCCCGCTGCAGATCACCCACAAACACTCGGGTATTCTGACCCACTCCATAGAGGGAACGGCTCACTGGATCAGGCAGCTCATCAGCGCGCCTGAATACGCCGCCAAGCTCGGCGCGAACGGCAGGGAGCACATCCGCAACAATTTTCTCATAACCCGGCATATCAAGGATTACCTGCTGCTGTTCGTGTCGCTGTTTCACGACGGCGATATCGTGTATTTGTAGACGGGGCCGGCAGGACGATGAAGCCGAATGCCGAAATTCACCGAAGACTCGTTGTAGTCTCCAACAGACTGCCGTTCACGGTAAGCATAGAAGACGGCCGCGCCGTTTTCCGTGAGAGCGCGGGAGGACTCGTTACCGGCTTATCGGCTTATATCGAGTCCCGGAAGCGGGCGCCTGCGCCCTCCCCGGAGCATGTCTGGGTGGGCTGGCCGGGCAGCACCGTCGAAGCCCCGCTCCGAGGGGAGCTGAAAAGAGAAGCCCAGGCCAGGTTCCAGTCCCATCCTGTTTTTCTCTCCGAGGAAGAGATGGATCAGTTCTACCTCGGGTTTTGCAACGCCACCCTCTGGCCGTTGTTTCACTATTTTCCTTCCTACGCCGTCTATCAGCCCAAGTTTTGGGAGCAATACCAACGCGTCAATGAAGTCTTTTGCGAAACCCTGCTGGATATCGTCCGGCAGGACGATCTCGTTTGGATCCACGACTATCATCTCATGCTGCTGCCGCGGCTGCTGAAAACCAGGGCGCCCTACCTGTCGGTCGGGTTTTTCCTCCACATCCCTTTCCCCTCATTTGAGCTGTTCAGGCTCCTGCCGGGAAAATGGCGGCGCGGGATCCTGGAAGGGCTTTTAGGGGCCGATCTTCTCGGCTTTCATACGCACGAGTACGTTCAGCATTTCCTTCAGAGCGTTCTTCGGATTCTGGGCTACGAGCATCACATGGGAAAAGTCTCAACCTCGGAAGGCATCGTCAAGGTGGAGAGCTTTCCCATGGGCATCGATTTCGACAAATGGTCCGCTGTTCTCAACGAGCCCGACATTCGGCGCGAAGAGAGCGATCTGAAAAATACGCTGGCCGAGGTAAAGGTTATACTCTCAGTCGATCGGCTCGATTACTCCAAGGGGATTTTGAACCGTCTGGAAGGCTTCGAAATCTTCCTGGAGACCAACCCCCAATACCACGGCAGGGTCGTGCTCCTGATGGTGGTGGTCCCCTCCCGGATCGGGGTGTACCAGTACGACCTGATGAAGCGACAGATCGAAGAGCTGGTCGGGAAAATCAACGGCCGGTTCGGACGCATCGACTGGACGCCCGTCGTCTACCAGTATCGTCATGTCCCTTTTCAGTCTCTAGTTGCGCTCTATAGCGTAAGCGACGTTTGCCTGGTGACTCCGTTGCGCGACGGGATGAATCTGGTGGCCAAAGAATACATGGCGACCCGGAGGGACGGAACCGGCGTGCTGATCTTGAGCGAGATGGCCGGAGCCGCGAAGGAGCTGGCGGAAGCGATTATTATTAACCCGAATAACAGGGAAGAGATTGCCGAGGCCCTGCAAGAGGCCCTGGCAACCCCCGTGGAGGAGCAGAGGAGACGCAATCAAATCATGCAACGCCGGCTGCTCCGGTACGACGTGACGCGCTGGGCGGACGATTTTATGCGGGCCCTGCTGGCCATCAAGGACGAGCAGAAGAGGTTGCAGACCAGGTTGGTTACGCCTGAGACGAGGGACGAGCTGGTGGGGAGCTATGCAAGCGCCCGGCGCAGGCTTCTCCTTTTGGATTACGACGGCACCTTGGTTTCCTACGCGGCAGAACCGCAAATGGCCGGACCGACCGACCTTGTGTTGAGCCTCCTTGGGGAGCTCGCCTCCAACGCGGCCAATCAGGTCGTGCTGATAAGCGGACGCGATAGAAACACCCTTGAGACGTGGTTCGGCGGCCTGCCCGTGTCGTTGGTAGCGGAGCACGGCGTCTGGATCAGGGTGCAGAACGAAGATTGGCGGATGACGAAGCCGTTGAGCAACGATTGGAAGCCGCAAATACTCCCTCTGCTGGAAATGTACGCCGACCGTCTTCCCGGCTCCTTCATTGAAGAGAAGGATTTCTCCTACGTTTGGCATTATCGAAAGGCGGATCCGGAGCTGGCTTCCCTACGGGCCAAGGAATTGGTGGACGATCTGGTTCATTTCACCGCCAACATAGAGATTCAGGTAGTCCCGGGGAACAAGATCGTAGAAGTGGAAAACGCGGGGGTGAATAAGGGCGCGGCCGCCCTCTATTTTCTTTCGCACAGCGACTGTCAGTTCGTATTGGCGGTCGGAGACGACTCGACCGATGAAGAACTCTTCAAGGCGGTCCCGGAAACCGCTTATTCCATCAGGGTGGGAATCACTCCATCATACGCCCGATTTAACCTGCCGGGACCCAGGAACGTCCTGGCGCTGCTCTCCGATCTGGCGAAGGCCGGGGCTCCGTAGGTGCCATGTCGATAGCGCCCATTTTGAAGAGAGCCTCAACAATCGGATGACGCCAAGGATCAAGAACCTACTTTACTACCATGACCGGAACGGGGGCTTTGCGCACCACCTCGTTCCCAGCCTCGCCGAGCGTCACGTGGCTGCTCTCCCTTTGCCCTCGCGAACCGATAATAATCAGGTCGCACCGGTACCCTTCGGCGCTCTTGAGAATTTCGTCTGCAACCCGCCCCTCGCGCAGCTCGCAAACAGCCTTGATACCGTTGGCTTGAGCTAGCGACGCGGCTTTTTCGAGCACTCCCTGCGCTAATTGCCGCATGTTTTCATCCGGCCTGGATACGGCTCCGATGCCAAAGGGCGCCTTTTTTTCCGGCACGTATGCAGGAGTCAGGACCGCAACCACGACGAGCTCGATTCGATACGCCTTGGCCATATTCACCGCCAACTCGAGCGCCCTCTGAGACCACGGACTGCCTAAGGTGCCTACTAAAATCCGTTTAAATGGTGTATCTGCCATGCGTCGCCCTCCAGAATTTTTTACCGGCTAGGCGGCCTTCCGTCTTTTAATCTGGGATTTCCCCTTGTTCGTGACCAGGGGCCTGCGCTCCTGAAGAGGCAGCCTCATTTGCTTCGCCTTCCATTGGCGCAGTCCCTTTCTCATTTTCTCCGGGTCCAGGCCCAAGGTTTCGCAAACATTATTGAACGAGAATACCTCGTCGTCCTCGGAGGCGATCCACTCTTCTGCTTCCTGCGACAGCGCTTTGTTGGTGGCGGACGGCTGAAAAACGCAACTCTGGAAGCAAGCAAGCCCATTTTCTAAAACTGCCAGCATTAACGATTTAAGGGCTTGCTGGCCCGCAGGATTCTCTTTGACCCCGTGCGCGTTTTCGTATTGAAATCTAAACAGGGGATCAGGAGAGAAAAGTCCCCGAGGAAACCCGGGCGGTGCGTCCCTAACAACGCTGTTCATAACTACCTCCTTATCAAATATCGGTCCGAGTCGGGCGGCCGCGGGCTCCCGCGCTAAAGATCAGGGACCATGAAAACGAGGGACCCTCGGCCGAACCCGCGCCTGGGATAGGCTCGGAACCTGGGCTAAAAAGTCAAAAGTGGGCTAAAACGGGCCCGTCTAGGAGCGATGGAAGACTGTTGGAGGGGATCGGGTTATTTCACCGGCAAGAACCGGCCATAGGAGAAGGTTCTGTTTGTAATCAAAGCGAAGTAGAGATGGGCGGACCGAGGGCGCCTGATCTTCGAGGACCACTAACGAGGCTCGTTCCAAATGCCTGTTGTCCTTACCCTTGATTTTTGACGGCGCCGTGAAGCTCGGGTGGTCAACGAGATTGTCCGAGGGCGGCTCAAAAAACAGGACAAATGCCACGAAGAAAAGCCCGACGCTGACCAGCGACAGCAGCAGAATTTTACCCTTGACCTCCGCCATAAATGCCTTGTGATTTTCTATCCCACGCGGCGTGGAATGTCAATGAGAATTTGGCGGTCTGTCGCCCGCTTTGGCTCGGTAGGCAGCGGCGGCGGTCCGTGAGAAAAGAGTTAGAGTTCAGTTGGAGGATTCAGTCGTATTCCCGTCCCTGGTGATGGGCATGGTCGGATTGCTGATGAGATCATGAGTGCGGCGATCGTAGTGGCCGCGCAATTCGTCTACGATCGTTTCCTTCCACAGCGGCACGCCGACAAAATAGGCTGCCCGGCCAATCATGTGCGCAGCCACCGGCGCCGTCAAAAAGAGGAAGGAGATGACCGCCAGGGCTCTGGTGGTCACGCCGAGATCGCCGAAATAGAGCGCTGCGGCAAGCAGCATGGAGCCCGCGCCCAGGGTGGCTGACTTAGTGGTCGTCTGCATCCGAGTGAACAGGTCTGGCATACGCACGACGCCCACCGCGGCCAGCAACATAAAAGTCGCGCCGGCGAGCAACAGAACGCCGCTGATGATATCGCTCATCACGAGCCCCTTTTCTCCACGTATCGCGCGAACGCTACTGTCCCCAAGAACGAGATCAAGGCCAGCACGATAGCCACATCCAGAAAGACCGGCTGCTGGGTGGTCATGGCGTAGACCGTGATCATTCCCACCGCGAGCGTTCCCATGAGGTCCAGCGCTACGACCCGGTCGGGCAGACTCGGACCGCGCGCCAGGCGAACGAGGGCGAGAAGCAGCGCGACGCTCAGCATCGCCAACGCTATAATGACCGCTATGGTGACCATCATAAGCCCGTTAAGTTCAGCGCAAAAGTTCCAGCACGCGCCGTTCCATGCCGCTCTTGATCTTGCGCCGGACCGCATCGATATCATCATTGTCGATATACATGGCATGGATGTACAGCACGCGCCGATCCGCCGACACATCCAGACTCAACGTCCCCGGAGTCAGGGTGATCAAATTGGCCAACATCGAGATTTCCACGTCGGTCTTTGCGTCCAGGGAGATGGCGATCACCCCAGGCCGCGAATGATGCGTTGGTGTGACGACGTCGTGGGCTACGCGCAGGTTGGCCAGGATCAGCTCCCACAGAAAGAAGAGCGCGAACCGGATGACCTGGTGTACTTTAGCGAAATATCTCGATCGGCCCAGGACGCGCTGCATCATCCATAGAACCACGTAGCCGAGCCCGAAGCCGACCGCGACATTGCTGAAAGTAAAATTCCCGCTGAGCCCCGCCCAGATAAGGGTCAGCAAGATATTCCACAAAAACATATTCACGGCCCCTCTCCCAACACCGCCCGGATGTAGTCGGCCGGATTCATGAGCTGCTCGGCGGCTCGGGTCGCCAATGTGAAGACCGGTTCGGCCGCCACTCCCATGGCCACAGTGAGCGCCGCGAGCGTCGCAATCGGCCAAAGAAGCAGCGACCAGCTGGCGCGGGGCTCGGGCTCGATCGCGGCTTCTTGCTTGGGCTCTCTCTTTGTTTCTTCTTTCCAAAATGCCTCAGCCCAGATTTTGGTCATGGAGAGGAGCGTAAGCAGGCTGACCCCTAAAGCCGCGGCGACGATGGCGTATTGTTCGCCTTCGAGTCCGGCCCGCACCAAGCTCAGTTTGGCGAAAAAGCCCGAGAGGGGCGGCATCCCGGCCAGGGACAGGGCCGGGATCAGAAACAGGATGGACAGGCCGGGACAGGCTTGGTACAGACCACCAAGTCTTTTTAGCTCATAGCTTCCCCGTAGCCGGCGGGCCACGCCGCTCACCAGGAAGAGGTTCGTCTTGACGATAATGTGGTGCACGATGTAGAAGACCGAGCCCGCTACCGCCGGGAGCGTGAATAACCCCAGTCCCATGATCATGTAGCCGATCTGGCTGATAATGTGGAACGACAGGATGCGCCGGAACTCGTTTTGCACGATCGCGCCCAACACTCCTGTTACCATGGTCAGCCCGGCGACGACCAGGATCAGCGTGTGGGTGAAACCCACATCCTGCACGAACAGCAGCGTGAAAACGCGGATCAGCGCGTAGACCCCCACTTTGGTCAGCAGGCCGGCGAAGATGGCCGACACGGCGACAGGCGGGGTATGATAAGAGGCGGGCAACCAGAAAAACAATGGGAAGACCGCGGCCTTGATTCCGAAAGCTACTAAAAACAACAGCGCCAAAGTGGTCACCAGTCCCGATTCCGCCACATGGCTCAGCTTGCGGGCCAGGTCGGCCATGTTCAGCGTGCCGGCCGCGCCGTAGAGCATGCCCACCGCCGCCAGGAACAGAGCCGAAGAAATCAAGTTCAGCGTGACGTACTTGATAGCTCCTTCCATCTGCGCCCGCTCGCCGCCCAGCGCCAGCAGCACGAACGACGCCATGAGCATGACCTCGAACCAGACATACAAGTTAAAGAGGTCGCCGGTAAGAAACGCACCGCACACGCCCATCAGGAGGGTGTGCATCAGCGGGTAGTAACCGTGCTCCTCGCGCCGCGCGTCCATACTGGCCAGCGAGTAGACGGCGACCGCTAGGCCCGTCAACCCCGCCAAAACCACCATAATGGCACTGAAGAGGTCGGCTACCAAAGTGATCCCGAAAGGAGCGGGCCAGCCCCCTACCTGGGTGGCCTGGATGCCCTTCCGCCAGACCTGATCCAGCAGGGCCAGGGCCGTGCCGAGCAGGCCGGCCGTGCCGGCGACGGCGAGGACGCGCTGAATCGATCGCCAGCGCCAGCTCAAGAGCGAGAGCGCTGCGGCCGTCAACGGAATCAAAGGCGGCAGGATGAGCAATATCTTCATGTGTCAGTCGCCTTCATCTTGTCCAGATCATCGGTGCCTCCGGTCTGAACGGCGCGATGGATCAAGACCAGCGCAAAGGCCTGCACGCCGAAGCCGATGACGATGGCGGTCAGAATCAGAGCCTGGGGAAGCGGGTCGGCGAATGGCGCGAGAGGGCGGGACAGCGCCTCGGGAATAATAGGCGACCGGGCGCGGGTCAAACCGCTGGCTGTGAAGATCAGCAGGTTGGCGGCGTGGCCCAATATGGCGAGGCCGATGATCAGTTTGACGATGCTGCGCCTGAGCATCATGTAAAGCCCCGCCGCGTAGAGGGCTCCGATCACGAAAGCAAGCACGGTTTCCACTTTATTCCTCGGCCAGCGAAAGGATGATTGTCAGCGTCACGCCGAGCACCACCAGGTACACGCCGGTGTCGAACAGCAGCGGCGTGCCGATTTGAAGCTTTCCAAGGGCCGGCACCTCCGGAGACCACCATTGCCCGGTCATAAACGGCAGCCCGGCAGCCAAGGGCGCCGCGCCGCTTGCGACTGCGATCAGCAGCCCGGCGCCGATCAGGGCGCGCGGGTCTATAATCAGCAGGCGCCGCGTAGCCCCCACGCTGTAGGCAATGGCGTGCAGCGCGAAGGCGGCCGCCGCGAGCAGCCCGCCCACAAAACCGCCGCCCGGCTCGTTATGACCGCGCAGCAGCAGGAAAATCGAAAACATCAGCAACAACGGGAGCAGGAAACGCGTCGTGGTGGAGAGAATCAAGGAAGTCACTTACTTTTTTCCTCCCGCAATCGCAACTTGAGCAGCGCGTAGACGCCGACGGCGGCTACGGCCAGGACCGTGATCTCGCCCAACGTGTCCAGCCCGCGAAAGTCTACAAGGATCACATTGACGATGTTGCGTCCGTGAGCCAAGGGCAGGCTGTGCTCGGCAAAATAGCCGGAGATTTTCGGGTGAAATTGAACATTGGACGAGAACAGAATAATTGTCGTTATCAGAGCGCCCGCGGTCACCGCTACCAGCGCGTCACGAGCGCGCACGAGCCCGCTCGAGAGGCGGGCGAAGCGCGGCAGGTGATAGAAGACCAGCACGAATAGAATCACGGTCAGGGTCTCGACCATGAATTGCGTCATCGCCAGATCCGGCGCGCCGAACAGGACGTAGACAAGCGCCACGCCGTAGCCAACCACTCCAAGGGCCGCCACCGCACCCAGCCGCGATCTTGAGCGTATCGCTACCAGCGCAGCCAGAAGAATGAGCGCCGCGAGCGACCATTCGTAAAACCGAACCTCCTGCCAGCTCACCAAGCCTGGCGGCCCTCCCAAGCTCGCCAGTTTCGGCCCCGCCAGCCCGAGGGCTGTGGCGATGATGATCAAGAGATAATAGCGCAGGTAGCCGCTCTGGAGCAGCCGTGTCTGGCCTCTGGCCAAGACGTTCAGGCCGTCTAATAGCAGGCTGTACCAGCGCGCTGGTCCCCACCAAGAAGTCATTTGCAGCCGGGACGCAGCCCGGCGCAGCGCCTCTCGTCCAGCGTAGATACCGGCCCCGCCCGCAAGGGTGACGGCGCTGAGGGCGATAGTCGGATTCAAGCCGTGCCATAGTGTCAACTCGAGGTCGCCCGCCTGCCCTGACACAGCTTCAATGGCTGGCGACAGGAGGGAATTTCCCACAGAGGCGGGCAGCAGTCCGAGAAGCAACCCGGATAGGCCTAGAAGCATCGGCCCCAGCCACAGGCTCATCACCGCCTCATGCGGGTGTTTGGGCGTGGAGGTCTTTTTTCCAGTGAACGGCCCAAACCCGGTCATTCCGGCGACAGCCACAAAAATCATGCTCGCCAATACGACCGCGCTGGTAAGCGGGAGCGCGGCTCCCAGGGACCCGTAGGCCGCTTCGTAGAGCATTTCCTTGCCGATGAAGCCGAAAAGAGGCGGCAGCCCGGCCATTGAGAGCGCCGCCAGCCCGCCGGCCGCGGCCGTGATCGGCATCGCCTGTCGCAATCCGCCGAGCCGATCCACATCCCTTGCGCCGGTCTCGTGATCCACGGCGCCGGCGACCAGAAAGAGCGCGCCCTTATACAGTGCGTGGCCTAGGAGGAAAACGACGGCTGCCTTGATCGCCGCAGGGGTTCCGAGGCCTAGAAATAAAGTCAAGATACCCAGGGCGCTTACCGTCGAGTAGGCGAGGATGCGCTTGAGATCGGTTTGCCGCAAGGCCAGGCACGCGCCGACAAGCATGGTCGCAGCTCCAACCCCTGTCACGACGTACATCCAGATATCCGTGCCGCCGAGGATCGGGTGCAAGCGGGCTAGAAGGTACACGCCCGCTTTGACCATTGTTGCCGAATGGAGATAGGCACTGACCGGGGTCGGCGCCTCCATCGCGTTGGGCAGCCAGAAATGGAATGGGAACTGCGCCGACTTTGTAAAAGCCCCCGCCAGAATCAGAAACAGGATCGGCGTATAGAGCGGATGGGCCCGGACCAGCTCGCCCCGGCTCAGCAACACGGAAAGCTCGAGGCTGCCACCGGCCTGCCCCAGGAGCAAAAGCCCGGCCAGCAGCGCCAGGCCGCCTAATGCAGTCACCAGCAATGCCTGCAACGCAGCGAAGCGGGCCCCCTCTCTTTTATGGTCGAATCCGATGAGAAGATACGAACTTAGACTGGTTAACTCCCAAAACACGAACAGTGTGATTGCATTGTCGGCCAGGACCAGCCCCAGCATAGAGGCCATGAAAATCAGGATAAAAGAGTAGAAGCGGCCCAGTTGAGGGTGTCCCTTCAGGTAGCCTCCGGAGTAGATCAGCACCAGGGTGCCGATGCCGCTGATGAGCAAGACGAAGAGAAGGCTCAAGCCGTCTGCATAGAAGGATAGATTGATGCCCATAGTGGGCACCCAGGCATAGGAAACGGCAACGGTATCTCCCGCCGCGATAATTTCGATGAAACCTGAGAAATATAGAAACAGTCCCGCAGGAAGCAGGGCGATAATCCAACCCGCGGTCTCGCGCTCAAGCCGGTGCAGCCAGGATGCGACCAGTGCGGCGGCGAAGCCAGACAGAACGGCCGGCAGCATTAAACCAGCCCGACGAAGGCCATCGCAGCCATCACTTATTTCTCCTTGCTTTTCTCTGCGGATCTTTTCTCGATATACCCCGGGGGATTTCCGTGCTTGGACTGGACCTTTAACCAGTCGCCTTCAGCGTCCACTACATGGACCTTCATACCCTTGGTGATCTTGGCGACCGTTCTATAGTGGAGCCCCGGACCTTCCCTGACCTGGGTCTCTGCGGTGGCAATGTAGGGGCCGGCCGCAAAAAAGCTTTTCTTCGTGATAGGCGCGCCGGTGGGCCGGGCGGAGCGCTCGGGGATATAGCCCGGGGGATTGCCCCGCTTCGAGACAACCTTGAGCCACTCTCCATCGCTGGCGGCGATGTTTACCTTCGTGCCGCTTTTGATTTCAGCGACGATCTTGTACTGGGTGCCGGCACCGCTGCGAACCTTCACGTTGTCGGTGGTCTCGTAGGGCCATGTCTGCTCGGCTGCGGTCGTCGCTCTAGATTCTCCCGCCTCGGGCTTGCTCAAAGCAGCCGAAGCCAGCAGAAGCGCAACCGCCACCAGGGAGAAAATCCATCTCATACGTGAAGACATAGCTACCTCCTGTTTTTCTCTTGTCTCAGAGGAGATGCAGACTGCTTGGACAAAAGTAACAAATAACCAATTTACAAGCAAATAATTTCTGCGACTTTAGGCGGAAATTGGCTTGACAAACGTCGTTTGTGTTGTGGTAGAGTAGGACAATTTTCCAGTGGGGGGGGATTGAAATGGCTAGAGGCAAGATCACAGCGCTTTTGGTTGTGGGATTTTTCCTGAGCGGCTGCGCGCAGATGACCTATCGCCAGAAGGCCGCCCTTGCCGGCGCCGCTATCTGCGGGACCGCGGGAGGGGTTGCAGGAGGAGTCATAGGGGAACAAGATGGCCGAAACGATGGAGCCAAAGGTGGGCCCATTGGCGCTGTCACAGGCGCGCTGATCTGCGGCTCTCTTGCCTACCTGCTGGCTGAAGAGCCGAAGCCTGCGCCCAAGCCGGCTCCTCCTCCGCCACCGCCAGCTCCGCCCAAGCCCAAGCCGGCGCCTCCTCCGCCGCCACCGCCGCCACCTCCACCGCCTGCTCCAAAACCGGCCCCTGCTCCTAAGGTGGAGAGGACGATCATTTTGGACCATGTGCTGTTCGACTTCGACAAGACGGCAATCAAGCCGGATGGGGCGAAGATCCTCGACCGTCTGGTAGCGTTCCTCAAGGAGAGTCCGGATAAGAAGGTTGAACTCGAGGGGCACACGGACTCCGTCGGCACGGATAAATATAACCAGGGGCTATCGGAGAGGCGGGCCGCTTCAGTCAGGACCTACCTGGTGAAGCAAGGCGTCGCTACGGGCCGCATTGCTACTCGTGGGTTCGGAGAGGCGAAGCCGATCGCCGATAACAAGACCAGGGACGGCCGGGCCAAGAACCGTAGAGTCGAGGTCAAAGTCCGTTAGACCTTGAGGCAGTAAATGAAGTTCACCAGGCTGGCTGTCATACCCCTCCTTTTCCTGCTGCTGTTGCCTTTGCCTGCAGGCGCTCAGGACTTTAGAAAGTGGGAGGCCCAGCTTAGCCAGTTCAAAGAATGGCTCGATGTGGTCGGGCAGGCCGGCTCTCGTTTGTGGCTAAGGCTCGACAGCAGCCGCAGACCGCACCGGCTGTATGTGGGAGAAGGTTTCGACCGCGCAGACCACACAGTAAAGGAAGAGTTCGTCGAGATCTTCTCCCACTATCTTGCGGGCCACCCTGAAAAATACGCGCTGATCGACCTCTTCGACGGGGCCACGGGCGCTCCCATCGGGGAGTTCGGCTGGGGCGGGTTTAAGCTCTATCCGAGCTACAACTCTCTGGCCAAGGACGCAGCCCCCAGAAACTGACTTCCCGCCATGCCTGGCGCCCGGCTATCAGCCGTCAGCTTTGAAAGAACTCTTCAACTCCTTGTTCAGGACCCTTTCCCAACATACTTGTTCGTCCAGAGAACCCCCTCCGCGGCCGAGGGTGTTTGTTTCGGATCCTTGATGATTCCCGAGCCGGCTGAGAAATCGATCACCCTCTGCCAGCCTTTTGCGTTCATGTCCCCCCATAGAGGCATGGCCTTGGCCGTCATCGCGTAGGAGAGCTCAAAGACATCGTCGCTGAGCTTCTTGGGATCCGAGAAGCGGTGGCTGCGCAGAGCTGCCTTCGCCACATCGGGACTCTTGTTAAAGAGCGCGCCTGCCCGGGAGATGGCGCGGGCCGCCGCCTTGGCCAGGTTCGGGTTTTGTTCCGCGAAGTCCGGCCGGGCCATGAGGACCTCGTAGGGATAGTTCGTGAGCTCCGCGACCTCGCCCAAGCCCAGGGGAATGAGGACATAGCCTTTCCCGGCGGCCTCTGTGAGCTCTCCGGACGGCGGCGAGAGGGCAAAGGCGTCGATGACATTGTTCATGAGGGATGAGCCGAGCTGTGGTCCTCCCAGGTAAACAAACTTGAGCTTATCCGGATTTCCCTTAATTTTTCCCACCAGGAACTTGATGATCTGCTCGGATACCGCTCCCGGACTGGTGGCCCCGAGAGGTCCCAGTTGGGTCAGCACCTTCATCCGCTCCGCGATGGGGCTTTTCCGCGTGACCTTAAACTTCTCCGCGATCGCCTTGCGCACGGTCACGCTCAAGGTCAGGTTTCGGTTGTGCGCTTGAATCGCAATCAGAGGCGCGCCTTCGATCTTGGCGAGGACGAGTCCCTCGGACGAAGAAGCACAGAAGTTCACGGAACGTCCGACCACCGCGGTCTGGCAGGGCGAGCCTCCGCCCGCTACGGTGATCTTCGCTCTGATTCCTTCTTCCTCGAAATATTTGAGCCGCTCGGCCACCCAGAGGGCCGCGAAGGCGAAGTTGGAGACCGCGGTGGCGATGGTGACTTCGGGCATATCCTTCTGAGCCCGGGCCTGGGGAGCGCCTCCAAAGACGAGGGCCAGGACCGTAAAACTCATGAGCCAGATTGCGGTGGCCTTTTGGAACCTGCGATGCGTTATCATTTTCATGCCTCCTCTCTTTCTAAACGTAAAACCGTTTCAGCCGTTTAAATCGTTTGAATCGTTCAAGTCGTTTAACGATTGGAACGGCTTGAACCATTGGAACGTATCGAACTTATCCTTGTATTCTCACATGTTCCGTCTGCGTCTGCCACGCCAGGGCTCGCCTTTCAATCAGGTCGGCGATCTTGTTCATCACGATGACCAGCAACATGAGGACTATGATGCCGACGAAGACATCCGCGGTGCGGAAAATTCCCGCTGACAGGCGGATGAAGAAACCGATCCCCTCGGTCGCGGCGATAAATTCCCCGACAACGGCCCCGATGACGGAGAAGGGAATGCTCGTCTTGACTCCCGTCAGGATGTAGGGGGAGACCGCGGGGAGAATCACCCTGAAGGTGAGCTTCCACCCCTTTGCCCCCATGAGCCGGGCCAGATCCACATACTCCTGGTCCATCTGCTTCATGCCGGCATAGGTATTGAAGAAATTGAGAAAGAAGGTGAGCAGAAAAACCACGCCGACCTTGGACCAGATGCCGATGCCGAGCCAGACTATGAACAGAGGGGCGAGGGCGGTTCGCGGCACGCCGTAGAGGGCGATGATGATGGGCTCGAAGACCTCGGCCAGGGTTCGGCTGCGCCCGAACCAGTAGCCCATGGCGATCCCGGAGAACGCCCCAAGGGGAAAGCCGATGCCGATCTCTTTGAAGGTGACCAGGGCATGCTCGATCAAGGAGCCCGATTGGAGATGGTCTAAAAAGGAGGCCAATATCCGGCTCGGGCTGCTGATGAGAAAGGGCTCCACCCATCGTCCCGAGGCAATCTCCCAGAGGAGGAAAAAGCCGCCGACGATCCCCGCCCTGAGGAGATTCACCCACAGAGTCCTTCTCCAGTAAAGAGGGGCTTTTTCGACCGCGCCTGTCTTCTCAGGTTTTGCCATTGCGTCTTGTCCTAGACCGTGGAACGGGATTCCTGGCCGGCCTGGATTTTGAGCTCGTGGCGGAAAATATTCCATAACCGCCCGTAGGCTTCGTCGAATCCGGGCTGCCGATGAATTTCGAAAATGTTTCGCGGCCGGCTCATGGGCACCTTCATGATATCCGTAATCCGGCCCGGGCGGTGGCTCATGATGATGACCCGGTCCGCCAGCGCCACCGCCTCGACCAAATCGTGGGTGACGAAGAGAATAGTCTGCCGCTTTTGCTCCCAGATCTTTAGTAGCTCGTCCTGGAGGATCATTCGCGTCTGGGCGTCCAGAGGACCGAAGGGCTCATCCATGAGGATGACTGCCGGGTCGTAGACCAGGGAGCGGATAATGGAGGCGCGCTTGGCCATCCCGCCGGAGAGCTGCGAGGGGTAGTGGCGCTCAAATCCGATGAGCCCGGCGAGCTTGATGAAATGTCGGACTCGGTCTTCGCGCTCCTGGCGGGAATAACGGCGAGGGTCCAGGCCGAAGGCGACATTTTCTTCCAGAGTGAGCCAGGGGAAGAGCTTGCTCTCTTGCGGGACGTAGCCGACCTTCGTATTGAGTCCCCGGACCTCGATGCCCTGGTAGAGGATCCGGCCGGAAGAGAATGGGGTGAGACCGGCGATAAGCTTGATGAGGGTCGATTTGCCGCAGCCGCTCGGCCCTACCACGGTGACAAACTCCCCGTAAGGGACATCGAAGGTCACCTCTTCCAGAGCCGAGACCAGGCCCTGTTTGGGCGTTTGGAAGATCTTGGAGACCTTCTCGACTTCGATGACCTGGCCGTTTG
>JACPDC010000018.1 GCA_016184235.1 Deltaproteobacteria bacterium
GCCTCGGAAGAAAGCTTTTTTGCCACGCCGGAGATCCAGGTCGGCTGTTATCCGCCCGTGGCGCTGGCGCGCTTCCCGTCCCAGATCGGCTATCATCGGGCCGTAGAGTTGATCCTCACCGGACGGCGTATCCCGGCCCGCGAGGCCGCGGCAATCGGGCTGATCAACCGCGCCGTCCCGGCAGCCGGGCTGGACGCGGCTGTCCAAAAGCTGCTCGAGGAGCTCCGAGGAAAGAGCCGCGCGGTGCTGCGCCTCACGCTCAAGGGATTGCGCGAGCTCTCGCTCAAGGGTTTTTCCGAGCGTCTGGCCAGATCCGAAGAGATCTATCTTAAAGAACTGTTGAAGACAGACGACGTGGAGGAAGGGGCGCGCGCCTTCCTGGAGAAGAGAAAACCCGCTTGGCGCCATCGCTAGCCAGGGCGCCAATGTCCCTCGACTTTGGAGAGGCTAGCTTCCGGCCAACTGCTTCTTGATGTTTTCGACAAACTCCCGCAGCATCTGATCGGCCTTCTTACGAATGATCGGCTGGCCGAACTCACCGATCTTGCCCAGGATATTGACGTCGGTCTCGACCACCAGCTCCGTCTCTTTGGGGCCGAGCTCCTTGAGCTCCATGCTGGTCTTGCCCTTGACCGCCCCGGCAGCCATCCGGTCGCTCGCCTCCGCCTTTAAGGCCGCGCGCCAGTTGGCGCGGTCGCGCTGCTCCAGCGTGATCTTCCCCTGCAGGCTGAGCGAAATCGGACCGACGCGAACCTTGAGCGTTCCCTGGTAGGTGGTGTCATCGAGCTGGGTTACCGTTTCCACCCCGGGAAGCGACTTGGCCACCCTGGGCACGTCCATGAGAAAGTCCCAGAGCAGCTCGCGCGCCGCCGGAATCACCGCGCGTTGACTGAACTTCACTTCTTCCTCCTCTTCAACGGCTTGCGGCTTGGCTTTGTTTTGCTCTTCTTGGGCAGGCTGTTCAAGGCCGCCTCCAGGGCGCGGCGCACGAAGACTCCGGCCATCTCTCTCTTGTAGGCGGCCGAGCCACGGAAGTCGCTCACCGGATCGACCAGCTGCTTCGCTTTTTCCGCGGCCTCACGCAGCGCCTCCGCTTTCACCGGCTGCCCCCGCAATATCGCCTCCGCCTCTCTGGCGCGGATCGGCGTGGTGCCGACACTCCCGAGGGCGATACGCACGTCCGTGAAGGTTTTCCTGGCCTTGTCGAGGGTAAGCACCGCGGCGGCGGAAACCGTGGCGTAATCGTCCGCGGTGCGCGGCAGGAACTTGAGAAACGCCCCGCCGCTATTGGGCGGCAGACGAGGCACGAAGATCTCGGTAATGATCTCGTCGGGCTTGAGCACGGTCTCGTAGTAGTCGGTAAAAAAGCCGTCCAACGGGACGGTCCTGCTGCCATTCGCCGAAGTCACCTTGACGCTCGCCCCCAGCGCGATCAGGGTCGGCGGCGGGTCCTGGTTGGGATCGGCATGGGCCAAACCGCCGCCGACCGTCGCCATATTGCGCACGCGGATGGTGGCGACGCGCCGGTAGGTCTCGGCCAGGAGCGGGTTCTGGCGGCGCACCAGAGAAGAGGTTTCGACTTCACGGTGGGTCGTGAGACCGCCGATCCTAAGCCCGCCGTCCTTCTGGGCGATGCCGCCCAATCCGCGCACCGAGCGCAAGCTGACCAAGCAGGAGGGACGGACCAGACGCTGCTTCATCATGATGACGAGAGCGGTGCCGCCGGCGACCAGCTTCGCCTCCGTGCCGAATTGCTTCAGTTCCTGGTGGACTTCTTTGATATTCTTGGGCGTGCGGTATTCAAAGGGTATCATGGCGTTGTCCTTATTTGGCGAACTGGTGTGCTTTCTGGATCGACTCGATAATCTTGTAATAGCCCGTGCAACGGCAGAGGTTGCCCATCATCCATTCCTTGATCTGCTCTTCGTTGGGCTTGGGAACCTCGTCGAGCAGGGCCTTGGCCGCCACTACCTGGCCGGGGGTGCAGATCCCGCATTGGAAGCCGCCGTACTGAATAAAGCTCTTTTGCACCGGGTGCAGCTCGCCGTTCTTGGCCAGCCCTTCGACGGTCGTGATCTCATGGCCATCGGCGAAGACCGCCAGCGCCAGGCAGGAGCTCACCATCTCCCCGTCCATCAAGACGGTGCAGGCGCCGCACACGCCGACGCTGCATCCTTCCTTCGTGCCGGTCAGCCCCAGATCGTAGCGCAGGCAATCGATCAAGAGACGGTTGGTGGGAACCTCCACCTCGACTTTCTTCCCGTTGACGCGCATGCGAATCTTTTTTTCCATCGCTCTTCCTTTCCTTCCGGTTTCGCAGCGGCTTTGCCGCCGCCGTCAGGGTGACAAGCTAACGGGGCCATGTTATAGAAAGAATTTGGACAAACTGCAAGCGGCGGCCGAAAAGCGAGATTTTACCCCCCTCAGAGCAGGTAGGATACCATGAGAAGGCCCCTCAGCCACCAGCTCAAACGGAGCGCGAATCCGATCTGGCGCGCGATCTTTGCTCATCCGTTTCTTGAGGAGCTCCACGCCGGCACCCTTCCCATGGACCGTTTCACATATTTTATCCTCCAGGACTACCGCTATCTCCTCGACTTCGCCCAGGTCCTTTGTCTGGGCGGGGCCAAGTCCCCGGATTTGAAGACCCTGGAAATTTTCACGCGCCATGCCCTGATCGCCGTCGAAGTCGAGCGCACATTTCATGCCAGCTTCGGAAAGAGCCTGGGCCTCTCACAAAGCGATCTCGATCAGACGCCCAAAGGGCCCGTTACCGAAGCCTATACCCGCCACCTGCAGGCGGTGGCCCGGGGCGGGAGCCTGGCGGAGATCGTCGCCGCCGTGCTCCCCTGCTACTGGATCTACGGCGAGGCAGGGAAAAAACTCTACAAAAATCGCCCGAGGAAGCCGAAAATATACCGCGAGTGGATCGAGACCTACGCCTCCGAGGAGTACTGGAGGCCGGTGCGGGAGCAGATTCGTTTGATGAATGAGGTAGGCAGACGCGCCAACGGCGAAGAAAAGAGGCGCATGCGCTCCCATTTTCTCTTGAGCAGCCGCTACGAGTTTTTGTTCTGGGATCAGGCCTACCGCCTGGAAGACTGGCCGGTTTAAGACCCTTCCCTTTGTTGTCCTTTGGGACTATTCTTCTTTGGAGCTTTATCTCTCATAGGATCTGGAGGTCGGACATGAAAAGGTTTTTCTTCGCGACTGCCTCCCTGTTATTTTTCTTCGCCGGACAGATGATGGGCCAGGGCGGACATTGGAGCGGAACAGCTCCTGCTCAAGCAGCCCAACCAAGGTCTTCCAGGCAGTCCTCCGCTGGCGCAACTTTGAGCGACTTCGAAAAGGAGGCCTCTGAGGCGGAGAAAAACAACCTTTGGGAAGAGGCCGCAAGGGCCTACACCGGGGCCTCGCGGGAATCCCGGACTGCCGGCCAACTGCAAAAGGCGATGGCTTATGGCAACAAGGCTATGGAAATAGGAGAAAAGATAAAGCATCTTGGCATCCAGGGCGCCGCTATTTTCCAGCTCGCTATTAACCTTCGGCAATTAGGCCAGGAGCAAAAAGCAAGGGAGCTCTTGCTCAAGGGAATCGAGATCACAAAACCGATGCTCCCCGGGCCAGCTAAGGAGATTACCCAAGCCAACTTGTACTCGGAGCTGGGATTTTCCTTCATGCGCCAGGGCAAGCACTCAGACGCTATCGACCACATTTCTTACGCCGTTAGCATGCAGGAGTCGGTGCTGTCCTTTTTTAAGACCCGCCGTCCTCCCAATCCCGGAGTGGTTCCAAGGGTGCAGGGCGCTTATCTTTCCGCTCTCTTCCGGCTGGGAACCGCCTATACACAGGCTGGAAATACGGAGGAGGCTATAAAAACCTTCGAGCGGGGTATCGCCTTCATTCAAGAGACTGGGCAAAAAAACTTCCTCGAAGCCAACCTCCTTTGGGGATTGGGAAGTGCCTATTCCCGAAAGAAGGAGCTGCCGCGCGCCTTGGAGACTCTTACAAAGGCGCTGAAAACGGCCGAGAATTTCCAAAACGAAGTTATTGTCCAAAATGCAAGCGGCCAGTTAGGTAATTTGCTGCTGCAGACCGGACGCCCGTCAGAGGCCGTTTCCCATTTTAAGAGAGCTATCGACAGCGTGGAGTCCGTTCGCTCCCTCTTGGAATCCGAAGAGTTCCGCAGCTCCTTTTTCGAGGACAAGAGGCGCCTCTATGCCGGCATGATCGTCGCCCAACTGCGGGCGGGAAACCCGGAAGAAGCCTTTAATTACAGCGAGCGCGCCCGCTCGCGTGCCTTTCTGGACATCCTTGGGAGCAAGGTCCAGTTGGCCAGATCAGGCACGTTGCTCGAGCACGAGAGGGCATTGCAGGCAAGAATCGGTGTTTTGCGGGCGATGATGGCCGAACAGGGGGCTGGGGGAACAGCCAGGGAACAACTGCAAAAGGAGTTCGAGGAGGCTCAAAAGAGCTACAACGACTTCCTCACCAAGCTGCGCAGCGAGAACAAAGAGCAGGCCTCTCTCATGAACGTGGAGCCGTTCACTTTAAAACAGGTGCAAGAGCAGC
>JACPDC010000019.1 GCA_016184235.1 Deltaproteobacteria bacterium
ATCTTTCCCTCTTCCAGGGCCTTCGCCGCCGTGAGGCCGAAGGAAACGGCTGATCCGGCCGCCCCCGGCACCGGGGCGATCCGCACCCGATCGCGCTCCAGATCGATGCCGGCTTCAACCAGGAGACGCTTGAGGCCGAGGTCCACGCCCGGCGCCGCGCCGATCCGGAGCCCTTTGACGATGCCGATATCCCCCCGCTTGGGTTTGAGATCGGAGCGAACGATCAAGAGCCAGTACATCCTCTGGGCCAGGGCGGCCAAAAGCTTCGCGCCCTTCCACTCGGGAAAGGCCATCAGGGTCGCGTGCGCGGAACCGGCGACGAAATCGAATTCGCCTTCTCTAAGCGCCTCCATCATTTTAGGGACGGGAAAGAAGAGCTCGACCCGCGCCGCGTCCAACCCCTCCGCCTTAAAGAATCCCAGTTCCACGGCGGCGATAGCCGGAAAGTACGAGTTCGATATCAGGTCCGGAACGGCGATGCGCACAGTTATTCCTCGTCCTCCTCCACGATCACGATGGTGAGCTCGCGCCGAGATCGCGCAGCACCGCGCGGCATGGCGCCCCGTCCAGACCCCGGAGCCGAAGCGGAAAGCAGATGAGCTCGTAGCGGCCGGGCTTAATCTCCGAGAGATCGATCCCTTCGAGCAGGGCCACGCCGTGATCGAGAAAAGCGCGGTGCACAGGCACCTGCTCCTCGCCGGCATGGGCCACGGATAGGTAGTCGAGCCCCACCAGCTTGACCCCGCGGGCCACCAGGGCCTCGGCCGCCTCGACGGAAAAAGCGACGAAATCCGGATCGTAACCGACCTTATGGAGGAGACGGGAGTTTTTCGTCTTGAAAAGCACCCGCTTCTCCCCTCTTAAATCGATCGCCTCGACGTGCCCTTTCGTTATTTGTCTCTCCGCGTCGACGGCATGCACCAGGGCCGGGCCGATGAAGAGATCGAGCGGCAGGGACTCTATGGTCAAGCCGTCAGGAACGAAGTGAAACGGCGCATCCAGGTGTGTCCCTGCGTGAGCGCTCATCCTCAAGGCCGAGGAGTTGTTGGGATCTCCGCGGCTCATCCGCCTGCGCTCGACGACCTCGAACGGCAGCGATGTAACCCACGAGACGGTCTCCGGAGAGAGATTCAGGGAAATGTCGTAGTATTTCATAGCGGCCGCGATTCTATGCGATGGAGCAGCCACCTGGCAAGGGACTGAGGCGTTGTTTGCAGGCAACGTTTGTTCGGGGGCTCGCCTCGCTCCCCGAAAGCAATCGGAGAATGGGGCCTCACTGTCCCTTCGCTCCAGTGCCTCCTCGTCGCGCAGATCGTTCGAGAGCCCGCCTCTCGCGCCGAAGGCAATAGAGCTCTGCTTATTCCGAACCGTTCAGTCTCGGTGCCTTCGGCTTGTTCGGCAGGCCCCCTCACTCGCATCAGCTTCTTAGAGAGTTCCGGCGACTCGGAGTCAATCTTCCGCTCCAGGAACGGCGAGGCCCCCGGGAGAAAGAGGCCGAGGGGAGCGCGAATGAGGCTGCGGACGTCCGACTGGGAAGCTTCGGTTAAAGCACAGGTCCATCGGCCGCAGCCGAAGGCGCGTTCCCCGAGGGCTCTTTTCCCTGAGCGATATCCACAGCCGTCTTGGCCAGGGCTACGGGGCTTGGGCGGTCCGAGGCGCTCTTGCTCGCGTAGATCCACTGGACCGTTCCATTGCGATCGACGACGAGGGTGAACGGATGAGCGATGAGCCCCGCCCAATGGCCCTCGTTGTGGACGCCCACCGCGCGGATCAACTCCGCCCGGGGATCGCTCAGGAGACGGAGCGGATAGGGATCGAGTGGAATGTGAGGGCGGTCCTCCTGGCAATCACGAGTCACCCGCTCGAGAAATTTCTTGCCTTCCTCCGGCGGCTCGACGCTGACGCCGAGGATCTGAATCTCCTCGGGAACGTACCTCTCGGATTCGTAGACGAAGGCCGTCACCTGGGCCCGGCACCAGGGTCACCAGCGGCCGCGATAGAAAAAAACCACTGTCGCCGGCGCTCGTGAAAAGATCTCCGGGAATCGAACCGTCTCTCCGTCAATGTCTTTCAGGCCCACTGAAGGAAACTTCTCGCCAACACTGAGCTGGGCCATATTTTCTCCTTAACTTTTTCGCAGCGCCTGAAAGACCTTCTCCGCCGTGATCGGCAGCTCCGTGATCCGCACTCCCACGGCGTCTTCCACCGCGTTCGCGATCGCCGCGGCCACAGAGATATTGGAGGTCTCGCCGATCGCCATGCTGTTGTACGGCCCCGGCCCTTTGGGCATCTCCGTCACGACGGTTCTCATGGGAGGGACGTCCTGGATGGTGGGGATTTTGTAATCGCCGAAATGCGTCGTGGCCACTTTGCCGTCGTCGATCATCAGGTGCTCCATCAGGGCGTAGCCGATCCCCATGACGGTTCCCCCGTCGATCTGTCCCTGGTGCATGAGGGGATTGAGCACCGTGCCCGTGTTGTGCGCCTGGACGAACTTCTTCAACTGGACCTGCCCGGTCTCGGGATCGACCTCCACCTCGGCGATCTGGGCGCACATGGAGGCGTCGTGGACCTTGGAGGTGTCGTTGTAGCTGCCGAGCACGCTGATGGGCGAGCCCTTGGCCTTCACCAGCTCCGGGTAAGTTATCCTGCGCTCCGCTCTCTTGTGCAATACCGCCCCGTTCGCGAGCACGAGATCATCGAGAGAGCAGCCCATCTCTTCAGCCGCGAGCCGCTTGATCTCGGCGACCGCTTTGATTGCGGCGTCATAACCGGCATTCCCATAAACCCGCGTGCCCCTGCTGCCCCCGATTCCGGAGTCTTTGATCCCGCTTTGGGTATCGAGGCATTGTACCCGGATTTTCTCCAACGGGACTTTAAGCTCCTCCGCGACGATCTCGCACAGAAGCGTATAGGTCCCCCCGCCCTGGTCCAACATGGCCGAGGCCAGGGTCACCATTCCCTTCTCATCGATCGTGAGCGCAACTGAACCAAAACCGCTATTGGTCAGCCACTGGACCATGGCGACGCCCCGCCCGACGTTCTTCGGCTTCGGCCTATGATAACCCGCCTCCTGTAAGGCCCTTTGCAGCGTCTCTTCGGCCTTGATGTGACCGACCTCCTCGCCGATAGGGTCTATGTCGCCGTCGCGCATCAGGTTCTTTTTCCTGAATGCGGCGGGCTCCATCCCCAGTCTCCTCGCCACCAGATCCATCTGGCTCTCGTTGGCGAAAAAGCCCTGCGGATCGCCGGGCGAGCGCATGTGGCCGCAAGGAATCTTATTCGTGTACACCATGTGCTCCTCGATGAAGGCGTGGGGGATCCTGTAAGGGCCGGCACAGGCGTGCGGGCCGTTCAAGAAGCCGTTCGGCTTGAAGGCGCCGTAGGCGCCGCTGTCGAAGATAAATTCCATATGGTGCGCGACCAGCGTGCCGTCCTTTTTCACCCCGGTCTTCACCTTGATGATGGAGGCGTGCCGGGGATTGCCGGCGACGAACTCTTCGCCGTAGTCCATGATCATCTTCACCGGCCGGCCGCTCTTTTTGGAAAGGAAGTAGCAGACGGCGATGTCCATGAAGTCTCCCTTGCCGCCGAAATCTCCGCCGATGTAGACCGGGTGGACTACCAGCTTTTCCGGCGGGACTCGAATCGCGTTGGCGACCTGCTCTCTTATGGCGTAAGGCACTTTGCTGCACGACCAGATCTGCGCCCCGCCGGATGCGTCCACCTGGGCCACGCAAGAGTGGGGCTCGATGTAGGCGTGATGGACGGTCTTGGTGGTAAAGGTATTTTCCACGACCACATCCGCCTGCTGGAAGCCTGCGTTGATGTCCCCTTTCTTCCAGACCTTGTAAATGAATTCATTGCTCGGCCGCGCCAATTTTTCCGGCAGCCCTTTGTAGCTCACGACATCCGGATGGATGAGCGGGGCCGACGGCGCCATGGCCTTCACCGGGTCCAGCACCGGCTCGGTCTCCTCGTACTCGACCTCGATGAGATCCAGCGCCTGCTCGGCGATCTCCGCGGTGTCGGCGGCCACCGCGGCCACTTTCTCGCCGATGAACCGGACCACGCCGTCGGCGACGATCGGCATGTCGTAGACCCGCCTGCCGATCCTGAGACCGGTGACATCCTCGCCCGTGACCACGGTCTTCACCCCCGGCAGCCGAAGCGCCCGGCTCGCATCTATGCGCCTGATCCGTCCGGAAGGAATGGGACTCCTCAGGCACTTGCCCCAAAGCATTCCCGGTAGGGTTATATCGACCGCATACTTTGCCTTTCCGGTAACTTTAGCTTCGCCTTCGACGCGCGGAGTGGGATTCCCTATGATCTTTTTCGTCGCCATCATGTCACCTCGAAGATTAATTCGTTGTTTTCAAACTCCGCCCCGACAGCCCAAAGAACTTGAGCCGAGCGAAGCGGAGTTCAGGCTGGCTCCCCGGGAGGGACTCGAACCCCCGACCAATTGGTTAACAGCCAACTGCTCTACCGACTGAGCTACCGGGGAAATAAGATCGTTCTTTTTACCACAGCGAATAACTAAATTCTAGGTCATTGGCTCTGCAG
>JACPDC010000020.1 GCA_016184235.1 Deltaproteobacteria bacterium
CTATTCTGCGCCCCTTTCCCTTGGCTGCCGCCCCCTCATTTTTGGCCCCCTCACCCTTTCCACCCTCCCCCTCACCTTTTCCACCCTCCCCTCCACCTCCATCTTCGCCCTGGCCGATCTCCGACTTTTTGACTACCGCCTCCTCTTCCTTGACGATCTGGATACGGGCGGTCCCCAGGCGTATATGCTGCAGATTCGCCTCTTCGAGCACCTTCTTCAAGCCGCCCATCTGCTCGAGCGTTTTTGCCGGCGTAGCGATCAACTTGAGGAATGAGCTCGTCTCGTCTTCGGTGGCCCCCTGATTAAAGGTCAGACTCTCTATACGGAGCCGGTGCGTTTCACGCAGCAACTCGGCAACTCCGGTCTTCTTGTTGTCCAAGGCGTGGTCGTTGACAATCAGCCGCCCTCCCACAAACGCCATGGTCAAATTCGGCTCCGAGCTCAAAGCAACCTCGAGCCTGGCTACCAGGTTTCGGATCGCCAGCTGGGAGGCCGGATGCTTGTCGGAATACAAGCGGTATTGGCTCAGCACGAAGCCGAAAAACTTTACGATCTCGGCGTATCGCGTCTCTTTCTCAGTCGGCTGCATTTCCACTATCGTCCCCCACGCTCCGCTGGAAACCAAAATTTAAAGGCCGAGCCCTTGCCTACCTCGCTGCTTATCTCGATCCCGCCGCCGAGCAGCTCCAGAGTCTTCTTTACGTTCCGCAGCCCTAAACCCATCCCGCCGTAAAGTCTGGTGTGCGAGCTGTCGATCTGGTGGAAGGGGTCAAAAATAACGGTGTACCGGTCTCTGGGGATACCGATGCCGGTATCCGCCACTACGCACTGCACCATCCGCTGCTCCGGAGAATGGGAGATGCGGACAGTGACGCTTCCTTGTTCGGTAAATTTGATGGCATTATCGATCAGGTTACGGAATACCTTGGTGATCTTGCTGCGGTCGGTAAACAACGGTGGCACCTTCGGGTCAATCTCCCAAATGAGGTCTAGCTTCTTGTGCCTTGCCTCGTCGCCCAGTATCTCCAGCATCGTGTCTCGGATATGATCCGCGGTGAACGGGTCCGGATAGACGTTTGCCGCGCCTGCCTCGAGCTGCGACACGTCGATCGCGTTCTCCACCTGGAAGAGCAGGCCGGCGCCGCTGCGGCGTACGGTCTGGAGGCTGTCCTTTTGCTTTTCGTTCATGTCGCCGAAGATCCCATCCATTAAAATTTCCACGTTACCGAGAATAACCGTAACCGGCGTGCGCAGCTCGTGAGAGATGACACTGAGCAGCCGGTCCTTGATCCCGTCTGATTCCTCAAGGCGCAGGGTCAGTTTGGTAAGATCATCGACGTTGCCCTTCAGGGCTATGAAGAGCCGAGAATTCTCAATCGTGATGCCGATGACCCTGCCCATCGCAGCGAGGAGCTGGATCTCGTGTTCTCTGAACCGTCCCCGCTTCGGGCTGGCCACGGTGAGGGTCCCGATGACTCCCTCTCGAGCCAGAAGAGGCACGCCGAGCAGAGAATTGATTCCTTCCTTTCTCAGGTGGAGATATGCGCATGAGGCATCTGTCTGAATATTGTCCCATAAAACCGGCCCCCTGGTGCGGACGATTTTACCGGAACTCCTTTCCCCCAATTTGATCTTAGCGTATTTCTCCCCGTACTCATCCGGAAACCCTTTGTGGCTCATGAGCTCGAGCTCTCCGGTGGCAGGGTTGAGCAGCCTGATATTGCCGTGCCTGAGGCTCAGCACCTCCAGCACTTTCTCCAGCGCGCTGTCATAGATCCGGGCGGAGTTCCGTACGATGGCGAGAAGGTCGGCCAGAGCCGATAATGCCGAGTAGCCTGTCAAGCCGACGCCGTTGGACATTCTAGCGATTTTTGCTACCGCCATGTTGGACCCCTTAAGCTACCTATATAGAGAGCAGCCCGTGCAATATCTGTTCCGCCAGAAGAAAATTGGCCTATGTTAAAAAACCGTATATAAATCAAGTATCTCACCTGCTCTCCAGTTTTGCTGGCGGTCCCCCGGCCTGTCGAAATAGGCGCTCATTGTACCGTGATGTCAAATTATGTCAAACTGTGTTGAATTAGGGGCAGCGGAGTTCAGCCCCTAAACGCAGTCATGTACGGAAGCCCGACGGCCACTTTCCTCACTTTATCCAGGTTGGCATGCAGCATGGCGGTAGAGTCCCAGAAGCCTGATATCAAGGCGTTCCGGTGGCTGTCCGGAATGTCAAAACGGAGTTGGCGCTCGCCGAAGGAAAGACTCTTGGCCTCGAGATCCAGCGAAAAAACGGTTTGAGGCCTGCTCTCCGCCAGCCTCATCAGTTCTTCTATCTCGGCCGAACCGAGTGTCACGGTGGGGAGGCCCATCATGACGCAATTGCCGGCGAAGATGGCGGCAAAGGATTCGCCCACGATCGCGTGGATGCCGAAACGGTAGAGGGCCTGGGGGGCATGCTCTCTCGAGGAGCCGCAGCCAAAATTCCTGTTGACGAAAAGAATCGAAGCGCCCTTGTGCTTTGGATCATTGAGGGGATGGGGCCTGGGCTTGCCTGCGGCATCGAATCTCTCGTCGAAAAACGGATACTCGCCCATGCGCGCGAAGGTAACCTCCTTCAGATAACGCGCCGGAATGATCCGGTCCGTATCGATGTCGTTGCCACGAACCGGAACGGCCCTTCCAGCTACCTTGACTATCTTTGCATCTGCACTCATCTGAGATATTCCCGCACATCGACGATCTTGCCGCTCAAGGCCGCCGCTGCCGCCATCGCCGGGCTCATGAGGATGGTGCGCCCGCCCGGGCTGCCTTGCCGCCCGATGAAATTCCGGTTGGAGGAAGAGGCGCAAATTTCCCTTCCTTGCAGTTTGTCCGGATTCATGGCGAGACACATCGAGCAACCGGCCTCTCTCCATTCGAAACCGGCCTGCGTAAAAATGCGGTCCAATCCTTCTTTCTCCGCCAAGGCCTTGACCGCGGCCGAGCCCGGGACAACGAGCGCGCGCACGCCGGACTGAACCCTTCTCCCTTTGACTATTTTTGCGGCCGCGCGCAGATCGCTCAGGCGCGAATTCGTGCAGGAGCCGATAAAGGCCACGTCGACCGGCGTGCCCAAGATGGGTTTTCCCGGCTGCCAGCCCATGTGCTCGTAGGCCTTCCTCGCCCCTTCCGGATCGGCAAACTCTTCGGGCAGAGGGAGCTTTTCCGAGATGCCCACCGCCTGCCCGGGATTGATCCCCCAGGTCACCGTCGGCTCGATCTCCGAACCATTCATTTCCACAACATCGTCATAGCGCGCGTTCGGGTCGGAGGCCACTGATTTCCAGTAGGCGACGGCCTGCTCAAAATCCGCGCCCTTGGGAGCAAACTCCCTGCCTTTGAGAAAGGCAAAGGTCGTTTCATCAGGGTTCACATAGCCGGCCATGGCGCCCCCTTCGATGCTCATGTTGCAGACGGTCATCCGCTCTTCCATGCTCATCTTCTCGACGACCGCGCCGCCATATTCATAGGCAAAGCCCTTGCCGCCGGCGACGCCGAGCCGGCGGATGATGTTCAGGATCACATCTTTCGCGTAGACGCCCTCCGCAAGGGTTCCACTGACGTTGATTCTGCGCACCTTGAGCTTGTCCATCGCCAGGCTCTGCGTGGCCAGCACGTCCCGCACCTGGCTTGTCCCGATGCCGAAGGCGAGCATCCCGAACGCGCCGTGGGTGCTGGTGTGGCTGTCTCCGCAGGCCAGTGTCATGCCCGGCTGCGTCAACCCGAGCTGGGGGCCGATCACGTGAACGATGCCCTGCTTATCGCTGTCCAATCCGAAGAATTCGACCCCGAATTGCGCGACATTCTTTTCCAACGCCTGGGTCAGCTCCTCCGCCTGGGAATCCAGGAACGGACGGGCCCGCATGTCCGTGGGCACTATGTGGTCGAGTGTCGCGAAGGTCCGCTCCGGAAAGGCGATCTTCAAACCCTTCTCCCGCAGCATGTCAAAAGCCGGGGCGGTGGTAATTTCGTGAATTAAATGGAGGCCGATAAAAAGCTGGGTCTGACCGGTCGGCAGAATATCAATAGTATGCGATTGCCAAATCTTATCGTAAAGCGTCCGCCCTGAATTCTGAGCCATCGTCAAATATCTCCAGAGCTGAAATCATATCCGCCCACGGCGGCAACTTCAAGGCCTTCCGCTACTCGCGAAGAAAAGCCTGTCTCGGGGGAGAGAGCCTTCCGGCCGCGGTCAATGGAGAGGTTTGGGACTTCCCTGTCCCGGAGCGGGGCTCGCCGCCGAAGGCGTCTCTCAAGATCGATGCAATATAGTTGTGGTACGCTGCGCCTGAAGATACGCTTGAACCTCCACGTCTGGTGCATCGATCTTTCGATCCACCTCCGGCGGTTCACCCCGTAGTGAGGGGGCTTGCCGAGCGAGCCGAAAGCACCGAGAGTGAACGGTTTAAAGAACCCACTGGCCCATTGCTTTCGGCGAGCGAGGTAAGTCCCCGAACGAACCTTCCAGCCGACGAGACGGTGAGCCAAGAGGATAGGGAGGTCCCTCTCACCCCATTGCTTTCGGC
>JACPDC010000021.1 GCA_016184235.1 Deltaproteobacteria bacterium
TCGACGCTTTCCGCCCTCACCCCGGGACTGATCCGCTTAATCAGGCCGCTCAGCACTCTGCCCGGTCCGATCTCCAGAACGCGCGTGCAGCCCATCTGCTCGATCAGCTTCACCGACTCCTCCCAGCGCACCGGCCGAACCGCCTGCTCCACCAACAGCGGCTTGACCCTGGCGTGGTCGAGGTTGACGGCGGCCTCGACGTTGGTGACCACGCCGACGGAAAAAGGCTTGACCGTCACATCGGCCAATACGCGCTCGAGACCCTCCGCGGCGGGCCGCATCAGCGAGCAATGGAAGGGCGCGCTCACGGGGAGCTCCAGCACCCTCTTGGCGCCACGCGCGCGTGCCGCGGCCATCGTCCGGAGCACCGCCTGGCGACTGCCGGCAATCACGATCTGGCCGCCGCCGTTGAAGTTCGCCGGGGCGACCACCTCGCCCTGGCCGGTCTCGCCGCAAATCGCCCGGACATCCTCGGCTCCCAGACCGAGCACCACCGCCATCAAACCCGCGCCTGCCGGAACCGCCTCCTGCATCAGTCTCCCCCGCTCCCGTACTACCTTGACTGCGTCTCCAAAGGCAAGCGCCCCGACGCTCACCAGCGCGCTGTACTCTCCCAGGCTGTGGCCGGCCACGCACAGCGGCGCAACCGCTGATTCGGCCTGCAACACGCGCAGGACGGCGATCGAAACCGTAAGGATGGCCGGCTGGGTATATTCTGTCAGTTTGAGTTCGGCTTCAGGACCGGAAAAGCAGAGGCGACCCAGAGGCAGAGCCAGAGCCTCCTCTGCCTCTACAAAGACTCGCCTGGCGGCGTCGAACTGGTCAAAGAACTCTTTCCCCATGCCCACATACTGGGAGCCCTGTCCGGGGAATACGAAGGCGACCTTAGCCTTTTCCGCCACTCTTGCTCTCTCTTCCTTCTCCCTCGGGAACCGGCTTTTCACCCAAGCTCTCGATCTTCGAACGTATCCGCTGCCAGATCCTGCGCGGCAGCTTCTCTCCCTGCTCCCCGCCGGCCTCCGCCATTTCCCCCAATACCTCCACGATGTGGCGGTTGACATCGTGGGAGACGGTCTCTTTGGCGACGCGGATGGCGTTCTTGATCGCCTTAGGGCCGGAGCCGCCGTGGGCGATGATCGCCACTCCGTCGAGACCCAGCAGCGGAGCGCCGCCGTGCTCGGCGTGATCGAGCCGGCTGTACGCCTCAAGGAGGGATCTCCGGCTCAGCAGGTAGCCCAGGCGGCTCCACACGCTCTTGTGAAACGCGTCTTTCAGCACCCCCACGATGAAGCTGGCGACGCCCTCCATCGTCTTGAGGGTCACGTTCCCGGTAAATCCGTCGCAGACCACCACGTCGACTTCTCCGTCGCAGATGTCTCGCCCCTCGACATAACCGATATAATTCACACCCGTGGAAGAAAGCTGCTCGCTCGCGGCGCGCGTCAGGTCATTTCCCTTCCCCTCCTCTTCGCCGTTGCTCAGGACGCCGACGCGCGGCCGGGGGATGCCGAGGACTCTCTCCGCATAGACCGAGCCCATCAGGCCGAACTGGACGAGATGGCGCGGCTTACAATCGACATTGGCCCCGGCGTCGATGATGACGGTTCCCTTGCCCAGAGTCGGAATGACGACCAGGATAGCCGGCCGGTCCACCTGGGGCAGGTTGCCCATCACGAACATGCCCGTTGCCATCATCGCCCCGGAGTTCCCTGCGCTGACCACCGCCTGGACCGCCCCCCGCTTCATGAGCTCGAAGGCCACCTTCATCGAGGAGTCCTTCTTCCGCAGCGCGGTGCTCGGGGACTCGTCCATCGCCACGATCTCCGAGGCCGGGACCACCTCCACGTGAGGCGAGCTGGCGGAACAGCGCGCCAGCGCCTGCTCCACCGCTTCCTTCTGCCCCACGAGCAACACCTCGATCCCCAGCTCGTTGGCGGCCAACAGCGCGCCCTCAACCACTGCGCCGGGGGCACGGTCTCCTCCCATGGCATCGACGGCGATCTTCAGCATAGAAAAAAGGAAAGGGGCTCAGCTTTCTTCAGCAGGCAACACGGGCCTGCCATGATAATAGCCGCAACCGCGGCAGGCACGGTGCGGCAAAAGGGCCTCGCCGCACTTGGGACAGGTGCTCCATTGCGGTTTCGTCAGAGCGTCGTGGGATCTTCTCTGATTCTTCTTTCTCTTGGAAGTCCTTCTTTTAGGTACGGGCATTTTGTCTCATCCTACACTTTCCCTCCCCGCTCTCGGAATAAGACGGAGAGTGGCACAAAAAATTATGGAAGGCTATTGATCTAACTTCAGGGTGCGGAAAAAGGCCATTCGCGGATCGCCCTCCGAGGTCTCGCAGAGGCAGGATTCCTCGTTGAGGTTCACACCACAACCCGTGCAGAGTCCGCGGCAGCCCTCCGCGCACAGCGGGCGCGTCGGGAGGGCCAACAGGGCCTGCTCTCTGATAAAAGGAGAAAGGTTGATTTCTTCCGCCGCATAGAAACTCAGTCCCATCTCATCCCGGCTCAACTCTCCCTTTCTCGCCGATATCGGCTCCGGGGTCAAGACAAAATCGAAATCTTTCTTCAATGGGAACGAATAGCTTTTCAGGCAGCGACCGCAACGACCTTCGATCAGCCCTTCCAGCCGGCCGTGAAAAAAGAGCTCGCGACCGGAGCGGTAATAGACCAGACTCACCTCCAGAACCGGCGGAAAGCGGAAGTCCTTCCCCTCCCCCTGGTCGTAAAGGAGATTCAACTCGCCGATCTCTTCCGCAAAGGTGAGTTCTTTAGGGGTCTCCGCAATCGTCTCTACCGACAGCTTCACAACCAGCTCCGCCAGCCGCAAAAAATTTTGCTCCAAGTATAGTGATTTCCCCTCTGTTGTCAAGATAGCGGAGGCCCAAGCAAGGCAAAAAGGCTTCGTTTTTCACTACTTCCGAAGCGTCGCAATGGAATTCGCGCGGCCTACGGCCGTCAGGTGCGGTTCCTTCGGATCTCTTCAAACTCTGTTGACAAAGAAATGGCAAGTAGTTACACGAGATAGTGTCATGGTCGAGGTTTCCGGACTTACCAAATATTATGGCGCTGTTTGCGCCATCCAGGACGTCTCTTTCATCGCCCAAAGGGGGGAGATCGTGGGCCTCCTCGGGCCCAACGGCGCGGGCAAGACGACTACCATGCGTATCATCACGGGTTTTATGCCCGCTACCGAGGGAACCGTGAACGTCGACGGCTTCGATGTCTCGCAGGAGTCGCAGGAAGTCCGGCGGCGCATAGGCTATCTGCCCGAAAATCCTCCGCTCTACTACGACATGACGGTGAGTTCTTATCTGAGGTTCGTCGGGCGGATCAAGGGAGTGCCCGGGAAGGAGATCCCGGCCGCCCTGGATGGAGTGCTCGAGAAATGCTCGCTCACAGAGGTAGCCGACCGCCTGCTCGGCCGCCTCTCCAAGGGGTATCGCCAGAGGGTCGGACTGGCGCAGGCCATGATTCACAACCCGGCCGTGCTGATTCTCGACGAGCCCACTCTGGGTCTCGACCCCAGGCAAATCATCGAGATTCGCAGCCTGATCAGAGAGCTCTCCGGCGACCGCACGGTGATACTGTCGACGCACATCCTGCCGGAGGTGTCGCAGATGTGCAACAAGGTCGTGATCATCAATGAGGGCAGGGTCGTGGTGGAGAAAAACCTCGACGAGCTGACGCAAGGCGCCACTCTGGAAGAGGTCTTTCTCCGCTATATCTCCAAAGAGGCCCGGGCAAAAGAGCAAGCGGAGCAGGGGCGGCTGCCGTTATGAAAAACATCCTGGCGATTGTCGGAAAAGAAATCCGTTCCCTGTTTGTCTCTCCGATCGCCTATGTCGTGCTGACCGGTTTCCTGCTGCTGGGCGGGTGGTTCTTTTTCAACCTCCTCTTTCGCTTCAGCTATCTGCTGACTCTCTACACCGGCCTGCAAAACCGGCAGGGCCTTGAGGGCCTCAACCTGAACGACTACGTGACCGCGCCCTTGCTTCACAATTTCACCGTTATTCTCGTCATCATGGTCCCGATCATCACTATGCGCAGCTTCGCCGAGGAGAAAAAGAGCGGCACCTATGAGCTGCTCCTGACCTCGCCCCTGACGGTAACCGAGCTGGTCTTGGGCAAGTTCTTGGGCGCGCTGTTTTTCGTCCTCGTGATGATCCTGCTGACCGGCATCTATCCCGCGATTCTCCTGTTTTACGGAAATCCGGAGCTTGGGATCCTGGCCTCGGGCTACCTCGGCCTGTTTTTGCTTGCCGTCGCCTTCGTGTCGGTCGGGCTCCTGACCTCGTCGCTCACCGAAAACCAGATCGTGGCCGCAGTCACCTGCTTCGTCGTCCTGCTGCTGCTCTACGTGCTTTCCTGGCCGGCCGAGACCGCCGGCGCGGGCCTGGCCGGTTTCCTCAAATACCTTTCGGTCGTCGAGCACTTCAGCGAGCTGGTGAAGGGGGTCATCGACACCAAGGACCTGGTTTATTTCCTGACGCTCATCTTCTTGAGCCTCTTTCTCACCCACCGCGCGGTGGAGGCGTCTCGCTGGCGATAAAAG
>JACPDC010000022.1 GCA_016184235.1 Deltaproteobacteria bacterium
GTAGGGATTGTAAAAGACGAAGTATTCCTCTTTCAGCGCGAGGTCCCGGGTCACGTAGCTGTCGTGCTGCGGCGAGTGCTCGGCGTCCCACAGGCCGCAGTCCCTCTTGGCGGCCTCGTCCAGGTCGTACATCTCCTTTAAAAAAGTGATCGGATACATCTTGGAAGTGACGGCGAACATCCCGGTGTGACGGATAACCGAGCCGCACCAGCCGTCCGGCCCCATGATGTGGAAGTCCGGCCAGCCGTGCAGGCCATGCTCCTGGGCCTTTGCCCCCATCCCCTTCTCAGAGATCTCCCGCACCTCGACAGCGCGTTCGGCGTCGTAAATCTTCCTCATCCTCTTCTCTTTGTACGCGAGCTCTTCCGCGTCGCGCGCGAACAGCATCGTCTTTAAGAAAAACCAGGCGTCTTCGGGGACCCTGGACTTGTCGTAGAGCCCTTCCTCCATGGGCCAATGATACTGCCAGCGGTCGGTGAAATGGATATCATAAACCACCTCGCCCTTGACGAGCTGGAGCATCGCCTCCTGGACATTCTCGAGCTGGTCGCGCCGGAACGTGTAGCAGTAATCGTGCAGCCACTCCCTCTTTCCCTCGATGGCGCGCAGACAGACCTTGCTGATGATGCCCAGCGCCCCGGCCGAGAGAGTGAATAGCCCGAGGAGATCCGGCAGATGAATCCATTTTTGAAACGGCCCAAACGTCGTCCCTTGATTGGCCAGCGCCCCCAGGCGCAATGGCGTGCCGTTTGCCAGAATCACTTCGAGGCCGATCACCAGATCGGCGATCCAGCCGTAGCGGGTCATGCCGTAGCCGATGCCCCCCTTGCTCACCATCGCGCCGATGACGACCGAGGGTCCGTAGGAGCCATAGTTGGGCAGCATCAAACCATGCTGTCTCAGGGCGTGGTGGATGGCGTAGACGCTCGCCCCCCCTTCGGCGATCACGTATTGCAGCCGGGGATTCACCTCGAGGACTTTGTCCATGCCGAGCATGTCGAGGAGGATGCCTCCTTTGAGGGGGGAGCTGATTCCCATTCCCACGCCGCCTTTGGCGACTATGGGGATCTTGTGCTCGTTGGCGAAGCTCAAGATCTCGGCCAGCCGGTGGCGGCCGCTGCCGTCCGATTCCATACGGACGATGACGTCCGGCAGCGCCCGGTAAGCGCCGTAGGCGAGGGTGTGCTGGTAGTTGATCTTGTCGATAGGGTTGGTGGAGACAAAGCGCGGTCCGACGATCTCTTTGAGCTTGGCGACGATCTCGTCGAGGGAAAGCATAGGTTCGTTATCCGTTACTCGTGAATCGTTACTCGTTAGCCCAGAAACAAATAACGAATAACCAATAACGAGTAACTACATCAGATCTGCAAGTGGCTGCCGCCGGTGATCAGGATATGGCTCCCGGTTAGCATATCCGCCGCCTCGCTGGCAAGGAAGGCGATAGTGCCCGCGACATCTTCCGGGTAGAGGTGCTTTCGTAAAGGCCGGCTCTGGCGCACCCTTTCTTTAAATTCTTCGGGCATGATCGCTGAGGCGTCCGTTAGGGTGAAAGCGGGAGTGACCACGTTGACTGTGATTCCCAGAGGGCCGAGCTCGATCGCCATGGTATTGGCCATCGCCTCCAGCGCGGCCTTGGCCGCGGCATAGGCCCCCATCCTGGGCAGCGGCTGCTGCGCCAGACGCGTGCTGACGACGATGATCTTGCCATTTTTCTTTTCCGTCATGCCGGGGATCAATGCGCGCGTGCAGTTGTAGAAGGCCGCGAGCTCGTGGCGGGTCGCCTGCTCCAGCCCCTCCCATGAGATCTGATGCAGCGGGTTGACCTCAAAGGGGAAGTAGGCGTTGTTCACCAGCACATCCACCCCGGAAAATCTCTTCTCTACCGCCCGCGCCATCTCCTCCACCTGTTCCCGTCGCGTCACGTCGGCCTGAAAGATCATTCCCCTGCCGCCCGACTGCTCCACCTCCTTCAGGACCGCCGCCGCCTTGTCGCGGTTCTGAAGGTAGTTGATGACGACGGCGGCGCCCCCCTCGGCCAGCCGCTTTGCCGCGGCGGCGCCGATGCCCCGGCTCGCCCCCGTAATGAGAACGACCTTGCCGCTGAGGGACTCTCCCTTCTGACTCATCTGGGTTCTACGCGATTTGCCTATATGGCGACCGTGTCTTCGGCGGCGCCCTTTTCGTACTTGGCGGCGTTTTCCTTGAAGGAGAGGAATTTCATGCGCACGTAGGGCGAGGTGTAGCCGTTGAGGATCCGCTCTATGCGGCCGGGCTTGCTATAAAAGCCTTGAAAGGCCCAGCCGGTCAGCTCGCCGAGCTGCTGCCGGGTCAGGTGCTTGGTCGGCATGATGCAGTGCTCGAGATCATAGAGGCTCAGATCCTTGATCTCGACCAGGTTCTCCTTGACCGCCCGCTTGTAGATGGGAGATCCCGGGATCGGGTTGAGCAGCTGGATCATGACGATGTCCGGATCGATCTCATCGACGGCGCGGAAACGCTGGCGGATCTTGGCTTCATCGTCGTCCCAGAAGCCGTTGAGGTAGGTGGCAATGGTGGAGACATCGTTCCGGCGCAGGAATTGGACTAATTCCTTGAGCTCTTTCACTCCGACTTTCATCGGGCCCTTGCGCGCCTCGGCGATTTCCTCGTCCGTGCCGCCGTCAATGCCGATCAGCACCTGGTACATTCCGACCTTGCGCAGCCGCGGGATCAGGTCGGCATCACGGATGAAATTTTGCGCCCGGCCCAGGCAGAACCAGCTCATGTCGAGCTTCTTCTTTTCCAGCTCCTCTACCATATCGACCATCTTCTGCCTGTCGGAGTTGAAGTCGTCATCCATGAAGGTGAGCGCCTTCACCCCGTATTTCTTGTGTAGCAGCTCCATCTCCTCCGCGACCTTTTTACCGCCCCGGGTGCGGTGCGAGGTGAAATCGCGGGGGTTGCGCGGATCGACAAGCCACCACTCGTAACAAAAATGGCACGCGCCCTCACAGCCCCTCGAGGTCACCGCCTCGTTGTAATTGGGCAGCACGGAGTAACCGTAGTAGCGATCCATGGGAAAAAGATCGTAGGCGGGCATCGGCAGCTCGTCGAGGTTGGCGATGACTCCCCTGGCGGGCGTCAACACGACCTCGCTCCCCTTGCGGTAGCAGAGGCCGCGGATCTCGCTGAAGTTTGGCGCCGGCTCCTTAAGCTCCTCCAGCAGCTCCCACAGGGGGTACTCATTGTCCCCGAAGACGCCCACGATGGCGAAATCGAGCTGGGGGTTTTCCCCCATGATTTCTCTGGGGATGGCCGTGTACATCAGTCCGCCGCCCACGGTAACGGTCTCGGGGGCGAACTCCTTGATCCGCCTCATGGCTTCATGAAATCGGTTGAGCTGAGCCGCCCCCCCTGCGGCCGGGATAACGCTGCCGAAGAAGACCACATCCGGCTTTCTTCTCCGGACCTCGTCCAGCATTTCGCCGTCCTTAAACCCGAGGGCGCGGCAATCGAGGACTTCCACCTCCGCGCACTTTTTCTCACGAATGAAGCCCGCAAGCTGGGTATAGAGAGAATTGCAGGCCAGATGGCGGTCGCCCCAAGGCGCCCAATTGCCCATGGGCGGGGTTATGAAAAGCAGTTTCATTATCTCTCCCTAAAGGTCTAAAAGGTTAGCACATAAAATATTTAATAGTAAATTAATTGTCAAGGCTGATTCCGGCCGGCAACATAAGTTTTCTTAACTACCCGGAGGGGTGGGATAAGAAAATACCCGATAATCCCCATTGACATTATCGAGCCCATCTGTTAACCGTTCAACAAATCCAGGCCCGTAAAGCATGGGCTAAAGGGAACGGAGGGCATGCCTATGGCCGAGCAAACAGCTCAAGAAGAGGTACTATTAGATGTCAGTGTAGCCGAGGCTTCCAGACTCTATAAGTTTTACCTCAACCAGGAAAAGAAGATTTTAGGAGCCTCCTCGGTAGTCATCTTTCTCACCATTTGGGAATTGGTCGGGAATACCCTTAAACTGATCAACCCGATGTTTATGAGCGCCCCTTCGCTCGTCTGGAAGGCCGGCGTCCAGTTGTTCGCCTCGGGGGAGATCTATAATGATCTCTACGTGAGCGGCGTCGAATTTGCCTGGGGCTATTTTCTTTCAGTAATCTTCGCAGTCCCCTTCGGCATCGCGTGCGGTTGGTACAAAAGGGTGGCCTACATCTTTGATCCGTTTATCAACGCTATGAACGCTACCCCGCGCGTCGCCCTCTTGCCCCTGGTCATCATCTGGTTGGGCATCGGCATCCTTTCCAAGGTCGGAATCATCTTTTTAGGCGCCGTCTTCCCCATATTGATCAATACGCGTGACGGGGTAAAGACAACACCCTACAACCTCCTCACTGCCGCACGGAGCTTCGGCGCCTCGGAGTGGCAGATCTTCAGTAGCGTCGTGCTCCCCTCGACTGTCCCTTTCATCCTTACCAGTTTGAGACTGGGGGTGGGCAGGGCCCTGATCGGTGTCATGGTCGGCGAGCTCTATGCCGCCACTGCCG
>JACPDC010000023.1 GCA_016184235.1 Deltaproteobacteria bacterium
TTACCCTGAGGGCCTTCTCGATGTCGATGTTGGTCACCGAGCCGAAAAGCTTTCCTTCCTCTCCGGCCTTCACCGCAATGGTCAAGGCAGCGCCGGCCAGCTTCTCGCTCAGGGTCTCGGCTTGTTTCACGACCCGCTCTTTTTGGGAGGCAACGACCCGTTTCTGATGCTCGAAGCCCTTGAGGTTCTTCTTGTTGGCTACCAGGACCAGACCGCGCGGCAACAGATAGTTGCGCGCGTAACCGTCGCGCACCCGCACTACCTCTCCCATCTTGCCGACATTGGGAATATCCTCTTTCAAGATCACTTCCATGTCTTTCTCCTCCTAGAATCGTTACTCGTTACTCGTTATTGGTTACCCGTTAGCTCGATTAACGAATACACGAGTATACGGCGAACGGTTATTGCCCGCTAAGAGGCCTGGCTCGGGTTCAAATCCTTTTTCTTCAGGCGGCGGAAGTCTCCCCAAAGATCGAACAGGCCGAGCCCCACCACGAAGAGGGTAAAGAGCTGCTCGAATACGATGAGGATGTATGCCAGGCTGCGCAAAAAATAGGGAACGTTCTTGTGGTGAAAATAATAGGCGACAATCGCCAGGCCCTGTAAAAAGTAAAAAACCGCGATCCCCAGGAAAGAGTTCAGCGCCAGGGCCTTGAGAACGCCCCCGACGGGCAGAAAAAGGGAAAAACCGGCCAGGATGAAACACCAGACCAGCGGCTCGGGCGACTTCCATTCCCGGACATCCCCTGTGGAAACAAGGGAGGCGTGGTGACCGGGAAAGCGGCGGTAGAGAAAAAACAGATTGATGAGAATAACCGTCACGAAGCCGACGAAGGCAAGGGCCGGCATAATGCGGAGCACGAGGTCGATGATTTGAGGCGCTCTTTCCCTGAGCAGCTCCAGGCTCTCGCCGGAAAACCCCACCTTCTCGTAGACCTTGAGGGAAATTTCCAGATTCTCCCTGAGCGCCGCCCTCAAAACCCCCTGCATCAGGGACAGGGAGCCGAAAAAATAGACGAGGACCGCGAAGGCGGCGGCGAGCATGCCGCCGGCCGTCCCCGCCACCACCCCTTCAATGGACCAGCCCCGGCCAAACGAAAACAAAAGCAAAAACACCATCAGCGCAAGGAGCGAATAGCCCAAGGCGAGCTCCTTACCGCCGAAAGACAGAAGGAGAAGACTGATCAGGAGCACCAGGGCAAGAGCGGGGCCTTTACCCCAGCGCAGGCCGAACGCCAGGGCCGGCTGGGGAACCAGAGGGATCATCAGCACGCCGACCATAGGGATGGCCACGCCGGACAGGAAGAGCACGATTGTCGAGATCGCGGCAAGAAAAAAACTCTTAACGAAATCCAGCCGACGCATAGAGGTCTCTACCTACCAGGGCCAGCTTAGTTTCTGGCCGTGGAGAAAGGGAGAAGAGCAAGGCTGCGCGCCCTCTTGATCGCGGTCGTAAGCAGCCGCTGGTGGTGCGCGCAATTGCCGGTAATGCGACTGGGGGTGATTTTTCCTCTCTCGGTGACGAACCCGCCCAAGATCTTGGTATCCTTGTAGTCGATCTTGAGCGCCTTATCGGCGCAAAACCGACAGACCTTGCGCCGCATCATGAGCCGGCGGCGGCCCGGGCCTTTGTCCTCTTCCCCCCGTTCCCGGGTCATTCGCGAAGCTGGAGCCTTGTAATAAGCCATTTTTTAATTGCACCTCGTTTGTTAGAGCGGGAGATCCTCCTCTTGCCCCGGAGCCGGAGCGCCTCCCAGATCGATAAATTGAACCGTCGTAGCCACCACCTCGTACTTAGTTCTCTTCTGCCCCTCCGGGGTCTCCCATCTCCTTTGGGTCAGTCGTCCGTCCACCAAGACCCGAGAAGTGCGACGGAGATGCTCCTTGGCGCGCTCTCCCACGCGGCCAAAGACTACGATGTCTATGTAACAGACGTCCTCCTTGGTCTCGTCGTGGATCCTGTATTTATGGTGTACCGCGAGGGGGAATTCACAGACTGCCAATCCCGCGGGGGTGTACCGGAGCTCGGGATCGCGAGTCAGGTTTCCTAGAAGGATAACCTTGTTGTACTCCCCCATCGGGCGTCTACTCTCCGAAGTTTAAAAAACAACGCCTACGGTTCTGGCTTCGCTAAATCCCCCTCGGAACTTTTCCTGCCTTCTTCGGATACCTGCGCCTGTCTCGGCCGCGCCGGCGCCTTCGCGTCCTCGTCCAAGCGCACCGTGAGGTAACGCAGTATGCCGTCGCTCAGCTTCAGATTGCGCTCGAGCTCCTCGACCGCGCGGGCGGAAGATTGATACTGAACAAGAACGTAATACCCTTTGGCCTGTTTCTCGATACGATAGGCAAGATCCATCAATCCCCACTCGTCCACGCGGGAGACCGTCCCCTCCAGCCCTTCGATGATCTTCTTGAACCTATCGGTATACTCCTTTACCTTTCCTCCCTGGTCGGGATGAACGATAAAGATTGTTTCATAAGGAGTCACGGTATCTTTCCTTTCCGTCGCAAAGCTTTATTTTTATCACAGTATATCCTGCTTTACAATTCGCCCCTAGACCAACAACGGGGCTATCACCAGGGAGACTATGGACATGAGTTTGATCAGGATATTCATGGACGGACCCGCCGTGTCTTTAAAGGGATCTCCTACGGTGTCTCCCACCACAGCCGCTTTGTGAGCCTCGGAACCCTTCTTCTCGCCTTCGATCTCCCCCTTCTCGATGGCCTTCTTGGCATTGTCCCAGGCTCCGCCAGCATTCGCCATCATCAGCGCCAACAGGACCCCGCTCACGGTGGCGCCGGCGAGCATGCCCCCGAGGCTTTCAGGACCCAGAAGAAAACCCACGGCGACCGGGGCAAACACGGCGAGCAGACCCGGGGCGATCATTTCCCTCAGCGCCGCCCGTGTCGATATGTCCACGCAGCTCGCGGCGTCGGGCCTGACCCCCTCGCGCCCTTCGAGCAACCCGGCGATCTCCCGAAACTGGCGGCGGATTTCATCGATCATGCTTCCCGCGGCCCGTCCGACCGCCGTCATGGTCATGGCGCCGATCATATACGGGATAATGGCGCCCACAAAGAGGCCGATGACAACCCTGGGGTCGGTGATGAGGATCTGCAAGGGCGAACCGCCCATCTCCAGGGACTTGGCATCGATCGCCGTGGTGTAAGCGGAGAAGAGCGCCAGCGCCGTGAGCGCCGCGGAGCCGATCGCAAAACCCTTCCCGATCGCCGCCGTGGTATTTCCCAGGGAATCCAGCCCGTCGGTGATCTTTCGCACGTCCGGCCCCAGACCGCACATCTCGGAAATGCCGCCCGCGTTATCGGCGATGGGTCCGTAGGCGTCCACGCTCATGGTCATCCCCACAGTCGCCAGCATCCCCACTGCGGCGATCCCGATGCCATAGATTCCTGCCGCATAATACGAGACGAAAATCGCGACGCAGATGACCACGACCGGCAGCGCGCAGCTCTCGAGTCCGACTGCGAGCCCCTGGATGATATTGGTAGCCGAACCCGTCTTGCTCGCGGCGACGATCCGGTAGACCGGCCGGGAAGAGGTATAGTACTCGGTGATAAAACCGATGATCATGCCGCCGAGCGAGCCTGCCAATACGGCCAGGAACACCGAAGTGTTGACGCTGCTGACGCGGGCCACGACGAGGGCGCCGACCAAAAACAGCAGCGTGGTGACGATCGTCGCCGTCCGCAAGGCCGATTGGGGATCGATGTTCTTGACCACTCGCATGGAAAAAATGCCGATCACCGAAGCGATCAGACCGACCAAGGCAAGAAAGAGGGGAAAGGACATGAGCGCCGTCTTGGAGGCTATATCCGGGGTCGCGAAAAGCCGGGCCATATCTTCGGGCGGTAGAGTCGCACCGATGGCGATGACCGCGATCATGGATCCGACATAGGATTCGAAAAGATCCGCCCCCATCCCGGCCACGTCGCCGACGTTGTCCCCCACGTTGTCCGCGATAACGCCCGGGTTCCGCGGATCGTCCTCAGGAATCCCCGCCTCGACCTTACCCACCAGATCCGAGCCTACGTCGGCGGCCTTGGTGTAGATACCGCCGCCGACCCTTGCGAAGAGAGCGATCGAGCTTGCTCCCATGGCAAAGCCGTTGATGTACTGCGCTGTCTCGGGATCGCCGTAGAGCAAATAGAAAACCCCGACCCCGACAAGACCGAGGCTGGCAACGGCAAGTCCCATGACCGAACCGCCATTGAAGGCGATGAGTAGCGCCGCCCCCTGCCCGTTGGCCCGCGCCGACTCGGTGGTCCGAACATTGGCCTGGGTCGCCGTCTTCATACCGAAAAATCCCGCCAGGGCGGAGAAGACGGCCCCGCTGAGAAAGGCCGCGGCCGTCTGCGCCCCTAGTTGCCACGCCAAAAGCGCCGCCACGACGACGACAAAGACCGATAGGATCTGGTATTCCCTCTTCAAAAAGGCCATCGCCCCATCGTAGATGGAGGCGGCCACAGACTGCATCCTCGCGTTCCCGGCGGGAACCCCTATTCCACCCGATTAAATTTTTCCATAGCCCGTTGAGACCCTTCCTCTAAGAGGCATCCAACAGCCTCCGCCGCCCGGGAAAGAAGCTGATCCAATCGGGTCCTCTCCTCGCGAGAGAACGGCTGCAGCACGTAATCCGTCGGATCGATGCCGGTGGGCGGGCGGCCGATACCGACGCGCACCCGAAAAAAGCCTTCTTCGCCTAACGCCTCCAGCATCGACGCCATCCCTCGATGCCCTCCGGCCCCGCCCCTGGGGCGTATCCGAATGCGACCGAAAGGCAGGTCGAGATCGTCGTGGATGACGATGAGATCCTTGGCGGTGAACGGAAAGAGCCGGAGGAGCTGTCTCGCGGCCTCACCGCTATGGTTCATGAAGGTCTGTGGCTTGACCAGAAGAACTCTCTCCCCGTTGGTCTGCCACTCGCCGATCAGAGAGTCCTGTTTTTTCCGCTTGACCGTGACGCGATTTTCCGACGCGATCCGGTCCACGACCAGAAAACCCAGGTTGTGTCTGGTCTGCGCGTACTTCTTGCCTGGGTTCCCCAGACCGACAACAACCTTCACTGCTGAATCGTCGTTCGTGTTCGCTGTTCGTGTTCGCCCCCGCCTCCGCCCCGACGAGCACGAGGAACGAGCACGAGCACGGTTGACCAGACAGACTAGGCCTTGGAACCCTCTTCTTCTTTCTTCTCCTCGGGGGCGGGCGCAGCAGCCTCGGCACCCTCGACAGCAACCGGGGCGACCTCCGCCGCAGCGGGCGCTTCCTCCACCGTCGGAGGCACGACCGTCACCAGGGTGAGGTTCGACTCGTAGACCGCCGTGACTCCCTCCGGAATCGACAAATCCTTTACGTGAAGCGAGTCGCCGATGTCCAGAGAGGAAACCTCGACGTCGAAGTACTCCGGGATATCCATCGGCAGGCACTCGACCTCGATCTCGCGCACGACCGGCTGGAGGATGCCTCCTCGAACCACGCCCTCCGCCTTGCCGACGAAATGCAGCGGCACCTTGACCCGGATCCTGGCGCTGAGATCCACCTCGTAAAAATCCGCATGGACGACCTCGCCGGTCACGGGATGAAACTGCATCTCCTTGACCAGGGCGACGCGCTCCGCCAGCAGAGGAGACGACGACTTGATGCGAATCAGATGCGAGCCCTCGAGACCCGCAACGCGGCTGAGAAAATCCCTCCTGTCGAGTTCCAGAGGAACGGACCCGGCCTTCGGACCGTAAAAAATCCCCGGCAGCTTGCCCTCGCGGCGGAGCTGCTTCGCCTTTCCCTTGGCGCCCGCCTCACGCGGCTCGATTTGAATTTCGATGGTTTCCAAAGCAATACACCTCCTGCTTATACAATATCTGAACCGGAATAATATCAGTCGAACAAAGAGCTGATCGATTTCTCATTATGAGTGCGCCGGATCGCCTCGCCGATCAGGTGGGCCACCGAAAGCATCTTGATTTTCTTGCATTTCGCGGCCGCGGGCTGAAGGGGAATGGAATTGGTCACGATCAGCTCCTCCATGGGAGACTCATCGATCTTCCGGATCGCCGGGCCCGAGAGCACCGCGTGGGTGCAGCACCCGAAGATCCTCTTCGCCCCCTCGTGCTTCAACGCCTCGGCGGCCATCGTCAGCGTCCCCGCGGTGTCCACCATGTCGTCCAGCAAAATCGCCGTTTGCCCCTTGACCTCGCCGATGATGTTCATCTCCGCCACCACGTTGGGCCCGCTCCGCCTCTTGTCGATGATCGCCAGGGAGGCGTTCAGCCGGGTGGCAAAATCCCTGGCCCTCTCCACCCCGCCCGCATCGGGAGAGACGATCGTAACCTCGTGGCGGTTCAAATGGCGCTGGATGTACTGCAGCAGCACCGGCGTGGCGTAGAGGTTATCCACCGGGATGTTGAAAAAGCCCTGAATCTGCCCCGAGTGCAAATCCATCGTGAGAATGCGGGATGCCCCTGCGGTCGTGATCAGATCCGCGACCAGCTTCGCGCTGATCGGGACACGGGGGGCCACCTTCCGGTCCTGCCGGGCATAACCGAAATACGGGATGACCGCCGTGATCCTCTTCGCCGAGGCCCTCTTAAAGGCATCGAGCATCAAGAGCATCTCCATGAGATTATCGTTTCCCGGAGCGCAGGTCGATTGAATCACGAAAACATCCCCCCCGCGCACGTTTTCCTTGACTTCGACCTTGCTCTCCCCATCGCTGAAGGTTTCCACGGTCGCCTTGCCGAGAGGAACCTTGAGATACCGGCAGATCTCACCGGCCAACGGTGGATTGGAGTTTCCGGCGAATATCTTCAGCTCGTCCGGCGACTGTTTCATAAGCCAATAAGGTTTCCGCAAAAAAGAATAGCCCTCTCGGGCTAGCCATCACATATACAGAATCTCCGGGGAAGTAAAATCTGGCTGGGCGGGAAGGATTCGAACCTTCGATACCGGATCCAAAGTCCGGGGCCTTACCGCTTGGCGACCGCCCAACCCCGAACTTTCCGTCGAGGAAGCTCGCCCGACCCTCGAGGAACGACGGTCACTCCCCTCCCAGCGCTCTTTGGCCGCCTCCTGCCGCAAGCACCCTCTCGTATTCCGCGATGACCTTCTCCTCTATCATTCTGCGGGTCTCGTTGTTGATAGGATGGGCGATGTCTTTGTAAGTGCCGTCCTTGCGCTTCTTGCTGGGCATGGATATAAAGAGCCCCGTCGTGCCGTGAATAATCTTTAGGTCCCTGATAACGAAACAATGGTCGAATGTGATCGTCACATAAGCCCTGAGCTTTTCTTCCTCTACAGGAAAGACCCTAACCTCCGTGACCTCCATAGGGACCTCCTTCCCGCCAAATCCAGCAGAACGTGACGCCTTGTGGAAGGGCTCTTATTCTAGTTCAACGACCGTACCAGATATGCTCGGACTCCATCCTCCTTGCGCAAGCGGCGAAACGCCTCTCCGGCAGCTTGCTCCGATGAAAAAATTCCAAAGACCGAAGATCCGCTCCCCGACATGAGAGCGCCCGCTGCGCCCTCCTCCATCAATCTTTTCTTAAGCAACGCTATTCTGGGATAACGGCGGCTGGCAACTTTTTCCAGGTCATTAACCAGAAGGCGTTTAAGCCTCTCAGGCTCTCTCACGGAAAAATTAATCCTAGTATTTTCAATAGTTTTTGTCAACTTACCCGCGCGCCAGCGCCGATAGACCCAGGCCGTAGAAACCGGGAACCCCGGGTAGAGGACGATCACCCACAGTCTGGGGAAGGAGGCAAGAGGACGAAGCCGCTCGCCGATGCCTGTTGCCCGAGCGGGACAGCCGTAAATGAAGAAAGGCACGTCCGCGCCCAGAGAGGCAGCCAGGGAAAGGAGCTCGCGTCGCCTGCATCCGAGACGAAAGAGCCGGTTCAGCCCCTTGAGCGTGGCCGCGGCGTCGCTGCTCCCTCCGCCCAACCCCCCGCCTACCGGGATTCTCTTGCGGATATGGATGCGGATGCGGCCCCGAATCCCCTTCCGGCCCAGCAACAGAGCCGCGGCGCGGTAAACCAGGTTCTCTTCTCCCGAAGGGATCAGCGGATGGTTGCAAGTGACCTTCAGGGATTCCCTGCCGGCTTTGCCCAATCTGGTCCCGGTAATGGTAATCTCATCGTAGAGACCGATAGGAACCATCACCGTGTCCAGGAAATGGTAACCGTCGCCCCGCTTGCCCAAGACCCGAAGCGAGAGATTGATCTTTGCCGGCGCTCGAATCCTCATCTCT
>JACPDC010000024.1 GCA_016184235.1 Deltaproteobacteria bacterium
CGATGGCGATGTACTTGGCCAGGGTGCTGGGAGGCTACAAGCTGGTGGAGATTGGCAGAGCGATGGGGTTGGAGAGATACTCCACGGTGAGCTCGGCCTGTCTGGGGATGAAGCAGAGGATCAGTCGAGACAAAACCATTGCCCGGCGAGCTATAAGGATCGAGAGTTATTTGATAAACAGTCAACGGCAGATTTGACCCCTTTGTTTTCTTAGACCCCTTTACTCATTTATTGACCCATCGGCTCCATGCCGCTTTTCGTAATGGCGCGGGCCGCGGCGGGCGACGCGAGGAATCCGATGAGCGCGCGAGCCGCATCCGGATTCCCGGAACCCACGGCGACCCCGGCCGAGAATACGCTGACTTTCTGAACCTCGGCCGGCAGCGGCCCGACATAATCTATCCCGGGCACGGGAAGCAGCTCGCTCGTCTGCTGGAAGCCGATCTCCGCCTCTCCGCGCGCCACCACGGCGCCGACCCGCTCGCCCTCGATTCTCCGGCTCTTAGGCATGATCTGATCGGCTATCCCGAGGCGCTGAAACAGCTCGGTGGAGAGATAGCGGCCGCTTACGCTGGCGGAGTAGGCGATGGATTTCGCTTTGAGGAGCGTGCGTTTCAGCGCGTCCACCGAGCTGATGTCCGGCTTGGGCGACCCTGCCCGTACGGCCATGCCGATGGCCGAGCGCGCGAGGGGAACACGGCTTTCGGCAACAACCTTGCCGTCCTTGATCAATTCGGCGAGCGCGGCGTCCGCCACAATAACAACGTCTACGGGCTCACCACGTTGCAGCCGACTCGGGATGGAGTCCGCTCCGGTCCCCATGGACGTTGCGGCGGTCACGACTTTGCGCTTCGTAACGAGTTCGAGTTGGAGGATGAGTTCAAGATATGCCGCCGTAAAGGCGCCTGAGGTCATGACCCTGATGTCGCGCGACATGATGCTCATTATGGACGGGAGTTCGAAATTTGCTTATTTCTTTTCGCCCAGGGTTTGCACCTTTTGCTCCAGCTCCGCGATGTGGCTCATCATGGTTTCTTCAAAATGGCTCAGGCTATCCTCCATCTCCTTAAGTGCCCGGCTTTTTTTCTCCAGCTCCTCTTCGGTACGCCGGTATTGAACCGCAAGGGCGGCGGTGGCCTTCTGCCAGTTGGTCATGATCTCATCCAGCTGCTGAACTTCCACTTTGGCCGCCGCCTGAGTCTCTTCGACCTTTGCTCTCATCTCTTGCAGCTCTCTGGTGTTTTCCTCCAGCTTTTTCAGAGCCTCCTCTTTTCTCTGAAGCAGCCCTTCTTTCTCCTCCAGTTGGGCCTCCAGGGATTCTCGGGCGCTTGCAAAGCCCCGCTTGATTTGCCCCACTCGCTGGTTTTCTTCCAAGAGCAGGTACTCGACCTGGCTTACGAATTGCCTGATTCGGGCCAGCCGCTCTTTCAAGTCCCGCGGCCCGTTGACCGCCGGCTGAGCGGCCTCCTCTAATTTCTTGAGAAGCTCTGAAGCCGTAAAGCACCTCCCGAGAGATCTCAAACAATCTCGACAAGCGCCGGAAAAACAGGCGACTGGCCGGAATATCCCACCGTTTTATAATTGTTGTCAAGTCGCGCAATCCGTGGAGCCTGTGAGGCCAGGGGTAGTTTTTTGCAGTAGCCGTTTGTGGTAAACTGTCTGGCAATGATGCGACCTTACGGGATCCTTATAGCCGCCCTGCTCCTGGCCTATGCCGGCGCGGCCTTCCCTGCCGACATCCTGCGCTGGACGGACGAGAAGGGAGTGGTCCACTTCACCGACAACCTGCACAATATTCCTGAAAAGTTCCGCTCCGGCGTCACCAGAATCAAGGCCAAGGAAAGTCCCAGGAGTCCCGAGGCGGCAAAACCGATCGTGTTCGACAAGGCGTCCGTTCCCTTCCAGAAAAGGGGCACGGTGGTGGTCGTGCCCGCGACCATCAACGAGAAGGCTACGGTTAGATTTGTCGTGGATACCGGGGCGAGTTACACGATGATTTCTCAGGCGACCGCCAAGGAGCTGGAGATCGATCTGGAAAAGAAGCACCCCTCCGTCCCCTTCCAGACCGCGAACGGCACGATCCAGGCTCCGCTGGTAAGCCTCAGCTCTATAGACGTAGGCGGGCTACAGGTGAAAGACCTGACCGCCGCGGTTCACGATGTATTCCCTGACCCCAGCATCTCAGGCCTCTTGGGGCTGAACTTCCTCAGCAACTTCCGCATGGAAATCGACACCCAGAACGGGGTGTTGCACCTGGAAAGAAAGTAGCCGGCTCCCGCTCACCTGTGGAAATCCATGATGGAGGTGCGGGGGCTCACCACCTGCCGGACTTCCCTAAGATAGCGGCGGATATCGGCGATCAGCCGGGGGCGATTAAGAAAGAGCGGCAGGAGACTGTAATTGAGATAGTCGCCTTTAAGGACGTGACACTCCTTGCAGCTTGCGACGACGTTCTCGGGCAACTCCACCCCTCCCTTGGAAAGAGGGACAATGTAATCCCTGACTTTGGAATCGGATCGGCCGCCGAAATAGGAAAGCCGCTTGCCGCAATAGCTGCACAGCTTAGCGGCGGTATAAGAGTGTTTGCAGAAAGAGCTGACCTCTCCCATCAACCTCAACTGTAATGCCGCCCACCCGCCCTCTGATTACGAGCACCCACTGACGGCCCCGCAGTTCATACATTTGTAGCAGGCGCCGCTGCGGATCATGATCGCCCCGCAGTCCGGGCATGGAGGAGCGTCCTGCTGATAAAGGCTCGTGACACTGCTGATCGTCGCAACCACCGGGGCGCCCCCGCGCGGACCCTGGGGAGCCAGCGGGACGACTTTTTTGCTCACCTCTTCGGTTTCCCGCTCGCCCTTGATGACGCCGACCTCCTGCTGCGCATCGCCGTCGAGGAACTTGCTGGCGAGCCAGCGGAAGATATAGTCCATGATCGACTTAGCCATCGGGATGTCCGGATTCTTGGTGAAGCCCGAGGGCTCGAAGCGCATATGGCTGAACTTGTCCACGAGCACCCGCAGCGGCACCCCGTACTGCAACGCCATGGAAACAGCCGTGGCAAAGGAATCCATCAGGCCCGAGATGGTAGAGCCTTCCTTGGACATGGTGATGAAGATCTCCCCGGGCTGGCCGTCCTCGTACATCCCCGCGGTGATATAGCCTTCGTGGCCCGCGATATCGAATTTGTGGGTGATCGATCTCCGCTCGTCGGGAAGCTTCCGCCTCAGGGGACGGGACTCTTTCGCCTCCCCTTTCGACGCCTTCTCGTCCTTCGAGGTGTTGAGCGGCTGCGTCCGCTTGGAGCCGTCGCGGTAGATGGCCACCGCCTTCACTCCCAGCTTCCAGCCTTCGATATAAGCCTGGATGATCTCTTCCACGCTCACGTCGCTGGGCATATTGATCGTTTTGGAAATCGCGCCGGAGATGAAGGGCTGGACCGCTCCCATCATCCTCAGATGGCCCATGTAGTGGATCGAGCGGCTCCCGCTGGCGGGCTTGAACGCGCAGTCGAAGACCGGGAGATCGTCGTCTCTCAAGTGCGGCGCCCCTTCGATGGTCTCGTGCTCATCGATGTACTCCACGATCTCTTGAATCTGCCTCGCGTCATAACCGAGCCTCTTTAAGGCCCGCGGAACCGTATTATTGACGATCTTCAGCAGCCCGCCCCCGACCAGCTTCTTGTACTTCACCAGGGCGATATCCGGCTCGACGCCCGTGGTGTCACAGTCCATCATGAAGGCGATCGTTCCCGTGGGCGCCAGGACGGATATCTGCGAGTTCTTCACGCCGTGCTGCTCTCCGGCCTCACAGGCCAGATCCCACACCTCCCGGGAAGCGGTCAGGAGTTCCAGGGGAACATGGGACGGAGAGATCTTGTAAGCGTGCGAACGATGCTTGTTAAGCACGCGCAGCATCGGCTGGCGGTTCACCTCAAAACCCGCGAAGGGTTCTATCCCTTCGGCCATGCGTGCGGACTGAAGGTATCCCTCTCCGGACATCAGCGCCGTGATCGCGGCCGCGTACCCCCTGCCGGCATCGGAATCGTATGGAAGCCCCAAGGACATGAGCAGGGCGCCGAGATTGGCGTAGCCCAGACCGAGCTCCCGGAAGGCATGGGCGTTGGCCGCGATCTCGGCCGTGGGATAGGAGGCATTGTCCACGAGAATATCCTGGGCCGTGATCATGATATCGACCGCCCGCCGGAACGCATCAACATCGAAGATCCCGTCGTCCCGGAGAAATTTGAGCAGGTTCAACGACGCCAGGTTGCAGGCGGAGTTGTCCAGATGCATGTACTCGGAGCACGGGTTGGAGGCGTTGATGCGCCCCGTAACCGAGCAGGTGTGCCAGTCGTTTATGGTGCTATCGAACTGCATCCCCGGATCGCCGCAGAAATAGGTCCCTTCGGCGATCATGTGGAGCAAATCGCGGGCCTTATAGGTGTCGCACACCTCGCCGCTCGTGACGTAGCGCGTCTTCCACTCCCGGTCCTCGACCACCGCCTGCATAAACTCGT
>JACPDC010000025.1 GCA_016184235.1 Deltaproteobacteria bacterium
TCGGGGAACGCGCTCTCGGCTGCGGCCGATAGACCTCTGCTTAAACCGAAGCTTTCGAGTCGGACGTCCGCAGCCTCACTCGCGCTCCCCTCGGTCGCCCATGAGTGAGGGGGCTTGCCGAACAAGCCGAAAGCACCAGTCGTGCAGGTTCAAAGAACCCACAGGTCTATTGCTTTCGGCGCGTGAGGTAAGTCCCCGAGCGAAGCTTTTATGGGCGAGTTTCGATGCTGCCTGAGGCGAGCAGTTAGAGTTCCAGCCGAGGAGACAGCTGGAGCGAAGGGACGGGCCGGCCCCTTTCTCCCCATTGCTTTCGGCGCGCGAAGCAGGCCCCCGAACGAGTTTCCGCTACACCTGCTTTAGCTGCCCTAGGTAGAGGGCTCTTAGTCCGGTGAAAAAAGCGAGCGTCTCGGGCCAGAGGTAGTCCGGATAGGTGTAGGGCAAAGGCGCAAACGAGCCGTTGCGGTAGAGAAGCGTCACCTCGCCGTAGATCCCGGAGCCAAGGTAGACGCGGTGCGAAGCGCCTTTGGTCGAGGCAAGGACGATCTTTCCGCCATCGAGGTAACCCGGGTCGATGTTGATCCGCCTGCCCCTTCTTTCACCCTCGTTCCACCGGTAGCGCTCTTCCAAACCCTGCGTTTTGAGTTTGATCTCTGCCAATTCTCCCGGCGAAACCGGAGAACCAAAAGAGACAAACTTCCGGAGCAGCGCTGAGCCCATCTCCTTTTCATAGTAGTCGCTCACCGCCCAGGGAAGGCTCGCGCTGACCGAGTCGGCAGGGCCGAAAAGGGCCGCGAGCTCCGCTTCGACCGCCGGGAACAGCTCCTGGTGACGAGTGAGCAAGGCGACGAAAAGCTTGACCGGCGTAGGTTCTTTCGGAAAGCCCATCGGAATAGTTGGAATCGTTCGAATCGTTTGAATCGTTCGAATAGTTCGAACCGTTGAACGATTTAAACGTCTTGAACGGCTCGAACGGCTCAAACGAGTTGAACCCTTTACTTCTTTTTTAGCGCGAGGAGGTGATCGTAAATTCTATCCGCCAGCTCGCCCTTGCTCATCAGGGGAAGCCGCCGGACCGCGCCGGTCCGATCCAGCAAAGTGGCCGCGTTGGTATCGGCGTCGAACCCGCTGCCTTCCTGAGTGACGTCGTTGGCGACAATCAGGTCGAGCTTCTTCTCCCGGAGTTTTTTCTTCGCGTTGATCACCAATGCCTCGGTCTCGGCGGCGAATCCTACGAGGAATTGTCCGTTTTTTCGCGCGCCGAGCTCGCGCAGAATGTCCGGGTTGGGGCGCAACTGGAGGGTCAGGGCTGCCGTTCCTCTCTTGATCTTCCTGGGAACGAACTTCTCGGGGCGATAGTCAGCCACCGCCGCGGCCATCAGAACGGCGGTCGCTTTGGGAAACTCTTTGAGGATGGCTTGACGCATCTCCGCCGCCGTCTGGACGGGGATCAGCCGGGCGCCCGCTGGCGGCGCCAGCGCGGTGGGACCGCTGATCAGGGTCACCTGAGCCCCTCTCCTCAATCCCTGGCGGGCCAGCGCATAGCCCATCTTTCCCGAGGAGCGGTTGGCGATGAAGCGGACCGGGTCCAGGGGCTCGTGATTGGGACCCGCCGTTATCAGAAGCTGCTCACTTGCCAGGTCTTTTTTTTTTAACAGCCCGTGGATTCGCTCCACGATATCCTCCGGCTCGGGCAGACGCCCCTTCCCTTCGTAGCCGCAGGCGAGATAGCCTTCCGCCGGCTCCATGATGTGGTAGCCGAGCCTTGCCAGCTTGCGGAGGTTCTCCTGGAGGATAGGGTTTTCATACATGTGGGTGTTCATCGAGGGGGCGATCAATACCGGCGCCCGGGTTGCCATCAGGACGGTAGTTAACAGGTCATCGGCTATGCCGGAGGCGATCTTGCCGATGATGTTCGCGGTTGCCGGGGCTATGATTATGGCATCCGCCTGATCAGCCAGGTTAATATGGCCGATCTCAGATTCCTGCGTTAAGCTGAATGTTTCCGTAGCCACCGGGCGGCCGGAGATGGTCTGGAAAGTCAAAGGGGTAACGAATTCCATGGCCTCCCTGGTCATGACGACCTGAACCCCGAAGCCCGCACGAACCAGGAGGCGGACCAACTCGACCGCCTTGTAACAGGCGATCCCCCCTGAGACCCCGAGAACCAGGGTTTTGGGCTTTTCCACCCTTTTTTCCGGCATAAGCCGAAGATAGCCAATCCACCTCTCCTTTGCAAACTTTCGGCTAAATAAAAAAGCATTTGATGGCCGGCTCTTGCCGATTTTTTGCCACTGTCGCGCCGACGTATTTTGTCACCCGACATGCTCAAAGCCGGGCCCGCATGATTCTTCGGTCAGAAAAACCTCATATTCATCCAAAGCTTGCTCTGGTTCCGGCTTCGCCAGAGGCTGGCATGTTTTTGGCTTATCCACAGGTCACACGGCAACCAGGCAAAAAACCCTTGACCTAATCGAAGAGTTCGTGTAATTGAAAACAAGGGCTCAACGAGGAGGAAAATAACGATGCATCACTGGGTTCGCGGCTCCCTCTTTACTGCTGCGTTAGTTCTTTTCTTAGGAATATCAGGCTATTTTGACGCGGGGTGGGCGGATACTGAGGAAGAAAACAGCGCAGTCAGGGCGTCTCAGCCGGGAACTCCGGTTAGCGCTGGTGAGAAAAGAGGCGGTATGAGCGCCGCTTACGTGCTCGAAGAAGCCGAAGGGGCTGCCGGGCAGGACGACGCGGATCAGGATCCGTGGGAGCCATTCAACGACGCGATGTTTTCGTTCAATCGCTACGTCTTTGACCGTTTTCTCTTAAGGCCGGTGTCGGTCGTGTGGGATACGGTGCTTCCGGATCCCGTGCAGCGAAGCCTCAGCAATGCCTTTGATAATCTGGCGGTAGTAAAACGGCTGGTCAACAATGTGTTCCAGCTTAAGATGGAGGGCGCCGGCCGGGAGGTGGCGCGCTTTACCATAAACAGCACGATCGGGGTGGCCGGGCTCTTCGATGTCGCCAAGGACGGCTTCGGCATCCAGCAGAGTGATGAGGATACCGGCCAGACCATGGGCGTCTATGGGGTCGGCCCGGGCCCCTACCTGATTCTGCCCTTCTTGCCGCCCATGACGGTCCGCGACGGAATCGGCCTGGCCGCCGACGGTGCCATGAACCCGATCAACTACTTTATACCGTTCGCCGCCACCGCGGGCATCTACGGAACAAACGCCGTCAACGAAAGGTCCCTCAACCTCGATAAGTTCGAGCGCGTCGAGGATAGTGTCGTCGACCTCTACAGCGCCGTGCGCAACGCCTATCTGCAGCGACGGGCTGCAGCGATCAAGGAGTGACCGAAACGGCCGGCGATGGCGCGGAAGAGCGCGTTCCTCTCGGGGAAAAGGATCGACCCCAAACCGATCCATCCCTCGACCTCCATCACCGAGTTGGTCGACAACAACTTCATCTCCTACAACGCCGGCCGGCTGCGTGAGGCCTGCCAGCTCTTCACCGGAAAGATCCTCGAGGACAATGTCACGGTCGGATTGAGTCTCAGCGGGGCGCTGACCCCGGCGGGACTCGCCATCTCTGCCCTGGTGCCGCTGATCGAAAACGGCTTCATCGACTGGATCGTCAGCACCGGCGCCAACCTCTACCACGACACCCATTTCGCCATGGGGATGCCCATGCATCGGGGCACTCCGAACGCCGACGACGTCACCCTGAGAGAAGAAGGCATCGTCAGGATTTACGACATCTTCTTCGATTATGACATTCTGATCTCCACGGACGACTTCTTCCGCGAGATTCTCAAGGCCCCCGAATTCCAAAAAGAGATGAGCACCTCGGAGCTCCACTTCCGCGTCGGCAGGTACCTGGCGGAGCGAGAGAAGATCCTGGGAACGGAAAAAAAATCTCTCCTGGCGGCCGCCTACAAGCACGCGGTGCCGATCTACACCTCTTCCCCGGGTGACAGCTCGATCGGCATGAACGTGGCGGCCCTGGCCCTCAAGGGCAACGGGCTCAAGTTCGACGTCTCTTTGGATGTCAACGAGTCGGCCGCGCTCGTGCTCGAAGCGAAGCGAACCGGTGGCAGGAGCGCGGCGATCATCCTCGGCGGGGGATCTCCCAAAAACTTCCTCTTGCAGACCGAGCCGCACATCCAGGAGGTGCTGAGCCTGAATGAGAAGGGGCACGATTATTTCATCCAGGTAACGGATGCCCGGGTAGACACCGGCGGGCTCTCCGGCGCGACCCCGGCGGAGGCCGTAAGCTGGGGAAAGATCGACCCGGAGCAGCTGCCCGACTCCGTCGTCTGTTACGTAGACTCCACTATCGCCCTGCCCGTCCTCACCGCCTACGCCCTGGCGAAGCACCCGCCCAGGAAGCCCAGGCGCCTGTTCGAGCGCCGGGAAGAGCTTCTCAAAAACATCGAGAAAGAATTCAAGGAAAAATTCGGCAAGATCAAGCTGCGGTAAAATCGAATCAAACTATCTTGCCTTTCGTCTAAAGAGTCAGCCGA